>JAIENF010000606.1 GCA_019751575.1 Burkholderiales bacterium | reverse complement strand
CCCGTCGGGCAGGGTGGCGACGAGGCGCATTTCGCCTCCGCGCAGGCCCAGCCAGAGGTTGCCCGCCGGGTCGAACCAGAGACCGTCCGGACTGCCGTAGGTATCGCCCTTGACGTTGCCGTGTTGTGCGGCATCGGTCGATTGCGGGTCTCCGCCGAGCGCGAAGATGTCCCACTCGAAGCGCGGGGCGGTCGGATTCCGTCCGGATTCCCGCCAGCGGAGGATGTGGCCGAACACGTTGCGCGACCGCGGGTTGGCGGCGTCCGGTCCGGGACGGCCGGGCGCACCGCGCTGTGCATTGTTGGTCATCGTCATGTACACCTCGAGCGTCGTCGGGTGTACCGCCCCCCATTCCGGCCGGTCCATGCGGGTCGCGCCGACGCGGTCGGCCGCCTGCCGCGTGCGGATCAGCACGTCAGCCTGGTCGGCGAAGCCGTTCTCCCGGGTCAGGCCGTTCTGGCCATGGACCAGTGCGATCCACTCGCCGGTGCCATCGGCATCGAAGCGGGCGACGTAAAGCGTGCCGTGGTCGAGCAGGTTGCGGTTCGCCGCGCGGTTGTCCGGATCGTACGCGTCGCGGGTGACGAACTTGTAGACGTACTCGAACACCTCGTCGTCGCCCATGTACCAGGCGAGCCGGCGGTCGGGCGCCACGGCAAGCATCGCGCCTTCGTGCTTGAAGCGGCCAAGGGCGGTCCGCTTGACCGGCACGGAATCGGGGTCGTACGGATCGATCTCGACCACCCAGCCGAACCGGTTCGGCTCGTTGGGTTCCTGCGCCAGGTCGAAGCGGGCGTCGTGTTCATGCCACCGGGCGCTGCCCTTCGCCCGCACGCCGTAGCGCTGCAGCGCAGGCGGCACCGGCGCAGTCCCCGCGTGGAAATAGAGATTCCAGTTCTCTTCGCAGGTCAGGTAGGTTCCCCAGGGCGTGAACCCGCCCGCACAATTGTTCAAGGTTCCGCGGGCGAGGGTGCCTGCGCCGTCGTAGCTGGTGCGCAGCGCCGGGTTGCCTGCGGCAGGGCCCGACAGGATCATCGGCGTGCGCGCGGTGATCCGGCGCGCATGCCTGGACGGGCTTGCCACTTGCCAGCCGTCACGGCCGGCCTCGATCTCGATGATCGACACGCCATGCGCGGCCTGCGATTTCGCCACCTTCTCGGCCGTCCAGGGCACCATGCCGCCGGGGTGCAGGAGTCCGTCATCCGTGTATTCGTGGTTGATCGCGAGCAGCGCGCGGCGCGATTGCCGCGATCCGAAGGGCAGCGGGAAGTACTCGATCGCATCGTGGTGCATGCCGGACTGCAACAACTGCTCCGCAGCGGTGTTCGATGCGTCCTGGCGAAACGCCGGCGTGCCCAGATGAGAGCCGACCGGGTCGCCCCAGGCGTTCAGCACGCGCGCCTGGTAGCCCTCCGGGACGCGCACCGAATCGTCCGCCATCGGCGCAATGGACTTGAAGCCGATCGCCGGCGGCCCCTGCCACCGGGTGCCGGAGGGCGTCGCGCATCCGGCGAACGGAACCGAGAGCGCGGCACCCGAGACGGCCGCCTTGATCAGGTTGCGCCGGGCCGGATCCGGCGCACGTGCCGCGGATGTCTGGCTGCCGGTTTCCGTGGGCGATGGCGACAGGGGTTTGGCTCGCTTCATTGCAGGGCTCCGGCGGGTGGCCCGGCGGGATGCAGGCACCGTGTCAAGGTTAGCGCAGTGCCGTGAACGACACATGACGGAACCGGATCGACGCGGGCGGACGCGGGAACGGATGCGCCGACCGGCGAAGTTGAGATACAATCGGCCGCTGCAACAGGCGCGTAGCTCAGCTGGTTAGAGCACCACCTTGACATGGTGGGGGTCGTTGGTTCGAGTCCAATCGCGCCTACCAACATCCAACCGGGTGCCGGGAGTGTCCGTGAACCGCAGCGTCATCGCCATCATCGAAGTGCCGCCGCTTCACGGTTCGGTCGCCCGAACTCGCACGACCTCGTCCTGACTATCCCGGTCGAGAGCGCCATCGTCTGAAAAAGTGCGGCTCGACCGCACTTTTTTTTGCGATCAGGGGTTACCCCATGCCAGACATTCGACTGCCCGACGGTTCGGTGCGCCATTTCGATGCGCCGGTCACCGTCGCCCAGGTAGCACAGAGCATCGGCGCCGGCCTGGCGCGCGCGGCCCTGGCCGGCAAGGTCGATGGCAGGCTCGTCGATACCTCGCACCTGATCGACGCGGACGCGGAGCTGGCGATCGTCACCGACCGCGACGCCGATGGCGTCGACGTGATCCGCCATTCGACGGCCCACCTGCTCGCCTTCGCGGTCAAGCAGTTGTTCCCCGATGCCCAGGTCACGATCGGCCCGGTGATCGACAACGGGTTCTACTACGACTTCTCGTACAAGCGGCCGTTCACGCCGGACGACCTGGTGGCGATCGAGAAGCGGATGGCCGACCTCGCGAAGCGCGACATCCCGGTCACGCGCGAGGAAATGCCCCGCGACGATGCAGTGGCGTTCTTCAAGGGCCTGGGCGAGCACTACAAGGCCGAGATCATCGCGTCCATCCCGAGCAACGAGCCGATCTCGCTCTATCGCGAGGGCGATTTCGTCGACCTGTGCCGCGGCCCGCACGTGCCCTCGACCGGCAAGCTGAAGGTATTCAAGCTGATGAAGCTGGCCGGTGCCTACTGGCGCGGCGACTCGAAGAACGAGATGCTCCAGCGCATCTACGGCACGGCCTGGGCGAAGAAGGAAGACCAGGACGCCTGGCTGCACCAGCTGGAAGAGGCCGAGAAGCGCGACCACCGCAAGCTCGGACGCCAGCTCGACCTGTTCCACATGCAGGACGAGGCGCCGGGCATGGTCTTCTGGCATGCCAAGGGCTGGACCATCTGGCAGGAGATCGAGCAGTACATGCGCCGGCTGCTCGACGCCGGCGGCTACGCCGAAGTGAAGACGCCGATGGTGATGGACCGGGTGCTCTGGGAGAAGTCCGGGCACTGGGAAAACTATCGCGAGCACATGTTCACCACCGAGTCCGAGAATCGCGACTACGCGGTGAAGCCGATGAACTGCCCCGGCCATGTGCAGATCTTCAACCACGGGCTGCGCAGCTACCGTGAGCTGCCGCTGCGGCTGGCCGAGTTCGGGTCATGCCATCGCAACGAGCCGTCCGGTGCATTGCACGGCCTGATGCGGGTGCGCGGCTTCGTGCAGGACGACGCCCATATCTTCTGCACCGACGACCAGGTGCAGGGCGAGGCGGGCCGGTTCATCGACCTGCTGCAGAAGGTCTATGCCGACTTCGGCTTCACCGACATCCTGATCAAGCTGTCGACCCGACCGGCCAAGCGCATCGGCTCGGACGAGGCCTGGGACCGGGCCGAGGCTGCGCTGGCCGCTTCGCTCGATGCCAAGGGCCTGCCCTGGGAAGCGAACCCGGGGGAGGGCGCGTTCTACGGGCCGAAGATCGAGTTTTCGCTGAAGGACTCGATCGGCCGGGTCTGGCAGTGCGGCACGCTGCAGCTCGATTTCGCGCTGCCGGGTCGGCTGGGCGCCGAATATGTCGCCGAAGACAACACCCGCAAGGTACCGGTCATGCTGCACCGGGCGGTGCTCGGTTCGCTCGAAAGGTTCATCGGCATCCTGATCGAAAACCATGCCGGGGCGATGCCGCTCTGGCTGGCGCCGGTGCAGGCGGTGGTGATGAACATCAGCGAGCATCAGGGCGAATATGCAACGGAACTGCTCGCGAAGCTGCGTGCGGCGGGCATCCGCTGCGAATCCGACTTGAGGAACGAGAAAATAACCTATAAGATTCGGGAACATAGCCTCGCGAAGGTGCCATACCTGCTGATCGTTGGCGAAAAGGAGATGGCATCCGGCCGTGTCGCCGTCAGGGCGCGCGGCAATCGCGATCTCGGCGCGATCGGGGTGGATGAAGTAATCTCCCTGCTTCGTGCCGAAATCGACGCCAAGGCAGAGATCAGGGCCACGAACGAAAGCACGGCTTCCGCACAGGGTGCAGGGGCCGGCGCCCGTTAGACTGGCTGGCGCAGCGCCCGGATTCTTCCGGCTGCGCGCCAGCGTTCATTCCACGAACCGCACGAGGTGCAGGCATCGCTCAGGAAAAGGAAAAGGAAGCGCGAATCAACGGTGAGATCACCTCGCCCGAGATACGTCTGGTAGGTCTTGAAGGCGAACCGCTGGGCATAGTCAGTTCCGCGCAGGCGCTTGCGATGGCCGAGGCTGCGGAGGTCGACCTGGTCGAGATCGCGCCGACGGCAGTGCCGCCGGTCTGCCGCCTGATGGACTTCGGCAAGTTCAAGTACCGCGAGAGCAAGAAGAAGCACGAGGCCAAGCTCAAGCAGAAGCAGATCCAGGTCAAGGAAGTGAAGTTCCGGCCCGGTACTGACGAAGGCGACTACCTGATCAAGATGCGCAACCTGAAGCGCTTCCTGGGCGAGGGAGACAAGGCAAAGATCACGTTGAGGTTCCGCGGCCGGGAAATGGCGCACCAGGAGTTCGGCGTCAAGCTGCTCCAGCGCATCCAGGCAGATCTCGTGGAACTCGGCACGGTGGAACAGTTTCCGAAGCTCGAGGGGCGCCAGATGATCATGGTCATCGCCCCGAAGAAGCACTAGGCCGCGAGGCCTTCACGGGTTTCGGCCCGGTGCAGTCGGTGCCGCCCGCGCGGTGCCGAAGCAACCCCGGCGCTCCGGCGCAGGGAAACAAGTGGACGGCAGGCCCCCTAAGCATTCCCGTCGAGGGAATCGCCCACCGACCATGCAAAACAGAGGTGAAGCAATGCCCAAGATGAAGACGAAGAAGGGCGCGGCCAAGCGTTTCAAGGCTCGCGGCAGCGGCAGCATCAAGCGAAGCAAGGCGTTCCTGCGCCACATCCTTACCAAGAAGACCACCAAGCGCAAGCGCGGCCTTCGCGGAACGTTGACCATCCACGCGTCGAACGAGAATTCGGTTCGCGCGATGCTGCCATACGCATAAGGAGCCTTCGCCATGCCTAGAGTCAAACGCGGCGTAACCGCCAGGGCGCGCCACAAGAAAGTCCTCGAACAGGCCAAGGGTTTCCGCGGCCGTCGCAAGAGTGTCTACCGCATCGCCAAGCAGGCGGTGATGAAGGCGGGGCAGTACGCCTACCGCGACCGTCGCCAGCGCAAGCGCCAGTTCCGCGCACTGTGGATCGCACGTATCAACGCGGCCTCGCGCGAGTGCGGCCTGACGTACAGCGTGTTCATGAACGGCCTGAAGCGTGCTTCGATCGAGGTCGACCGCAAGGTGCTGTCCGATATCGCGGTGTTCGACAAGGCCGGTTTCGCCAAGCTGGTCGAGCAGGCCCGTGCCGCGCTGCCGGCGACGACCCCGGGTGCTTCGGCTTCTGCCTGAGTCCGCGTCCGTCCGCTGATCCGGTCCGGCCGATGCCGGC
>JAIENF010000213.1 GCA_019751575.1 Burkholderiales bacterium | reverse complement strand
GTTCTACACCGCCAGCATCCGCGAGTTCGAGGCCGCAGGCCGTCCGATCGTCGGTTCGGCGCCGGTCGGGCATGACGGTACCGAAGCCTGGCTCGAAGCCATCGGGCAGTCGGTGAACGTATCGCGCGAGAAGATCGACGCTGCGAAGAACCGGATCCTGCCGATGATCCGCGGTGCGCTGTCGAAGATGCCGATCAAGGGCCGCATCACGATGAGCGGCTACGAAGGCTCCGAACTGCTGGTCGGCCGCCTGCTGGTCGAGAGCGGCGCCGACCTGCGTTACGTCGGTACCGCCTGCCCGCGCACGCCGTGGAGCGAGGCCGACCGCCAGTGGCTCGAAGCGAAGGGCGTGCATGTCCAGTACCGCGCCTCGCTCGAGCAGGACCTGGCGGCGATGCACGAGTTCAAGCCCGACCTCGCGATCGGTACCACGCCGATCGTGCAGGCCGCGAAAGAGGCGACCATCCCGGCGCTGTACTTCACCAACCTGATCTCCGCACGGCCGCTGATGGGCCCCGCCGGCGCCGGTTCGCTGGCCACGGTGGTCAATGCCGCGCTCGGCAACAAGGCTCGGTTCGACGAGATGAAGTCGTTCTTCGCCGGCGTCGGCGAAGGCCATGCGGCCGGCATCTGGCAGGTGCCGGACGGCGTGCCGCAGGACCGACCCGAGTTCCGCGAACAGCAGAAGCGCAACCTCGCGAAGCTTGCCAAGCAGCGCAAGGCAGAGGAGGCGGGCCTCATATGAGCCTGATCCTCGACCATGACCGGGCCGGCGGCTACTGGGGCGCGGTCTATGTCTTCGCCGCGATCAAGGGGCTGCAGGTCGTGATCGACGGCCCGGTGGGCTGCGAGAACCTGCCGGTCACCTCGGTGCTGCACTACACCGATGCACTGCCGCCGCATGAACTGCCGATCGTGGTGACCGGGCTTGCCGAAGAGGAACTCGGCCAGCACGGCACCGAAGGCGCGATGAAGCGCGCCCATGCGGTGCTCGACCCGAACCTGCCGGCCGTGGTCGTCACCGGCTCGATCGCCGAGATGATCGGCGGCGGCGTGACGCCCGAGGGCACCGGCATCGCGCGCTTCCTGCCGCGCACCATCGATGAAGACCAGTGGCAGAGCGCGAACCGCGCGATGTACTGGCTGTGGACCGAGTACGCCTCCAAGCGCGGCACGATGCCCGAGCGCCGTCCGGTGAAGGAAGGCGACAAGCCGAGGGTGAACATCCTCGGCCCGAGCTACGGCATGTTCAATTCGCCGAGCGACGTCGCCGAGATCCGCCGCCTGGTCGAAGGGATCGGCGCCGAGGTGAACATGGTGTTCCCGCTCGGCAGCCACCTTGCCGACGTGCGCCGGCTGGTCGATGCCGACGTGAACATCTGCATGTACCGCGAGTTCGGACGCCTGCTGTGCGAGGCGCTCGATCGGCCGTACCTGCAGGCGCCGATCGGGCTGCACAGCACCACGAAGTTCCTGCGCTCTCTGGGCGAACTGCTCGGGCTCGACCCGGAGCCCTTCATCGAGCGCGAGAAGCACACGACGATCAAGCCGATCTGGGACCTGTGGCGCTCGGTGACCCAGGACTTCTTCGGCACCGCGAGCTTCGCGGTGGTGGCCAACGAGACCTACTCGCGCGGCATCCGGCATTTCCTGGAAGACGAACTCGGCCTGCCCTGCACCTTCGCGGTCGCCCGCAAGGCCGGTGCCAAGACCGACAACGAGGCGGTGCGCCAGATGGTTCGCGAGAAGACGCCGCTCGTCATGTTCGGCAGCTTCAACGAACGCATGTACCTCGCCGAGATGGGCGCGAAGGCCTCCTACATCCCGGCCTCGTTCCCGGGCGCGATCATCCGCCGGCACACCGGCACGCCGTTCATGGGCTACAGCGGCGCGACCTACCTGGTGCAGGAAGTCTGCAACGCGCTGTTCGACGCCCTGTTCCACATGATCCCGCTGGGCACCGACCTCGACCGCGTCGAGGCGACGCCGGCGCGGTTCCATGCGGAGCTCGACTGGGACGAAGATGCCAAGGCCGCATTCGACGCACAGGTCGAGGCCTATCCGGTGCTGGTCCGCATCTCCGCCGCCAAGCAGCTGCGCGACGAGGTCGAGCGCAACACGCGCAACGCCGGCGAGGCCCGCGTGACGCTCGCGCGGATACCCGGCGCCGGGGCGAAGCCGGCCACGGCAGCGCAGGCGCCGGCCCCTTCCGCGACAGCCGATGTACCCGGAACAGCGAAGCCCGCGAAGCAACCCGAGCTGGAGCAGCCCGCATGAGCGCGCGCCTGGCTCGCTCGACTTGCAACAAGCGTCTTTCGATGCGCGCCCGCCTGCACGGCGGGGCGGGCGTCGCCACCGGTTCTGTCCAGCGGCATCGGACGGAAGTGTTCGCCGCGATGAACCTTTCGCGGCGGTCCCGCTGCATGTCCCAAAGGCATGCAGTAACAGCCGTTAATCAGGAGGTAACACCAAAATGGCTGAGCGAAGCTCCATTTCCGGCCTCACGGACAGCGAGGCACAAGAGTTCCACCAGTTCTACATCCAGGGTCTGATCGGTTTCACGGCAATCGCCGTCGTTGCCCATGTCCTGGTGTGGGCCTGGCGTCCCTGGCTCTAGGCCCTGAAAGGAACACGTGATGACAGACCTGACCGCAAGCTCCGTGCAGAGCTTCATGAGGGGTGAATCGAGGTCCTTCGGAATCATCTATGCGGTGAGCTTCGCGATCATTCTCGCGATCGCCCTCGTCGCGCAGAAGTTGGGCTGGCATTGGCGTTCCTGGCTTCCGGGGGCAGAAGGCGTCGAGTCGTTGAATGACGGCGTGAAGGTGGCGGTCTACAACTTCATGTCGCAATTACTTTAGGAGAAAGACTCATGTGGAGAATCTGGCGTTTGTTCGACCCCTTGCGGGCCATGGTGGTGCAGGGCGTGTTCCTGTTCTCGCTCGCAGCGATGATTCACCTCGTCCTGCTGAGCACGAACAAGTTCAACTGGCTGGATGGTCCGAAGGCGGGCCCGGCAGCCACGCAGAACGCGCCGATGCCGGCGTCGACACCCAAGTAGCACGCAGCAGAAGCACGTTGTACCCCAGGGGGACGAGGCACCGGTGCGACTCGCCGGGCCTCGTCCGCCGACCTGGGCATCAGGAGGGCCACCGGCCCTGCATCGACGGCGTGATTCGTACCTGACCCCGATTTCGATTTCGACCGCGATGGCGCAGCGAGGCGCCGCACGGCGGGAGGACCCAAGATGGCAATGCTGAGTTTCGAACGAAAGTACCGTGTCCGTGGCGGCACGCTCGTCGGGGGCGACCTCTTCGATTTCTGGGTAGGACCTTTCTACGTCGGCTTCTTTGGCGTGACGACGATGTTCTTCACCATCGTCGGCACTGCGCTGATCCTGTGGGGCGCCGCAATGGGCCCGACATGGAACATCTGGCAGATCAACATCGCGCCCCCTGACCTGAAGTACGGGCTGGGCCTGGCCCCGCTCCTCGAGGGCGGGCTCTGGCAACTGATCACGGTCTGCGCGATCGGGGCCTTCTGTTCATGGGCGCTGCGCGAGGTCGAGATCTGCCGCAAGCTCGGCATGGGCTACCACGTGCCCTTCGCATTCTCCTTCGCGATCGGCGCCTACGTCACCCTTGTGGTGGTGCGGCCGTTCCTGCTCGGCGCTTGGGGCCATGGGTTCCCGTACGGCATCTTCAGCCACCTCGACTGGGTGTCCAACGTCGGCTACCAGTACCTGCACTTCCACTACAACCCCGCGCACATGATCGCGATCAGCTTCTTCTTCACCTGCACCTTCGCGCTCTCCCTCCACGGTGGCCTGGTGTTGTCGGCGACCAATCCGCCGAAAGGGCAGGCAGTGAAGACGCCCGAGCACGAGGACACGTTCTTCCGCGACTCGATCGGCTACTCGATCGGCACCCTCGGCATCCATCGGCTCGGCCTGTTCCTCGCGCTCGCAGCCGTGTTCTGGAGCGCGGTGTGCATCGTGATCAGCGGTCCGTTCTGGACCCGCGGTTGGCCCGAATGGTGGGGTTGGTGGCTCAACCTGCCCATCTGGTCGTAGGCGAAAACGAGAATCGAGGGGATACACATGGCTTACTATCAGAACATCTTCACGCAGATCCAGCCGACCGGGCCTGCCTCCCAAGGCGTGCCCCTGGGCAAGGGCAACAGCCCGCGCACCGGCAAAGAGCCGCTGATCGTCCACCTCCTCGGCCGCATCGGCCATGCGCAGATCGGCCCGATCTACCTTGGCGGGCTGGGCCTCGCCTCGCTGATCTGCGGCCTGCTGTCGTTCTGGATCATCGGCTTCAACATGCTCGCCTCGGTGGGCTGGGACCCGATCCAGTTCGTCCGGCAACTGTTCTGGCTCGCGCTCGAACCGCCGCCGCCCAGCTACGGGCTCAGCCTGCCGCCGCTGAACGACGGCGGCTGGTGGATGATGGCCGGCTTCTTCCTCACGCTGTCGATGCTGCTCTGGTGGGTGCGCATGTACACGCGGGCCCGGGCACTCGGCCTGGGCACCCACGTCGCCTGGGCGTTCGCCGCGGCGATCTGGCTCTACCTGGTGCTCGGCTTCATCCGCCCGTTGCTGATGGGCAGCTGGGGCGAGGCGGTGCCGTTCGGAATCTTCCCGCACCTCGACTGGACGGCTGCCTTCTCCCTGCGCTACGGCAACCTGTTCTACAACCCGTTCCATGCGCTGTCCATCGCGTTCCTGTACGGCTCGGCACTGCTGTTCGCGATGCATGGCGCCACGATCCTCGCGGTCACCCGGTTCGGCGGTGAGCGCGAGATCGAGCAGATCGTGGATCGCGGCACGGCCTCGGAGCGCGCTGCACTGTTCTGGCGCTGGACGATGGGCTTCAACGCGACGATGGAGTCGATCCATCGCTGGGCGTGGTGGTTCGCGGTGCTCTGCCCGCTCACGGGCGGCATCGGCATCCTGCTCACCGGCACCGTGGTGGACAACTGGTACCTGTGGGCCGTGAAGCATGGCGTGGCGCCGATGTACCCGGCGGTGTTCCCGGCGGTGGCCGACCCGTCCACGCTGATCCAGGGGGTGAAATGATGAGCGCCACCAGCGGCTTTTTCCGCAGCGTCTCCCTTGCTGCCGCAGCGCTTGCCGCCAGCGTGCTGCTGACCGGCTGCGAGCGGCCGCCGATCGACAGCGTCCAGCACGGCTTCCGGGGTACCGGGATGGTGCAGGTCTACAACCCGCGCATCCTGGTGCCGGAGACATACAAGAACGTCGTGCCCGACGCGATACCTGCGGTGCCGTCCGACGGCCCGCGGGCCAAGGACGCATACAAGAACGTCCAGGTGCTCGGCGATCTCTCGGTGGCCGAGTTCACCCGGCTCATGGTGGCGATCAGCCAGTGGGTGGCGCCCAAGGAGCAGTGCAGCTACTGCCATGCACCG
>JAIENF010000034.1 GCA_019751575.1 Burkholderiales bacterium | reverse complement strand
GTGGAGGCGATCGATGCCGGGCCGACTGCGGCGCTGGCCGACCCGCAGGGGGCGGTGCGATCCCTGGCAGGGCTGGCGCAGAAGGCGATCGACGAACGGGGCGCGGAAGTGATCCTGATGGCTGGCGCGGTGGCTGCCGGATGGCAGCGCGACCTGCAGGCGCTGCTGCCGGTGCCGGTGGTCGAGGGAGTCCGTTGCGCGACGCTGCTCGCGGAGTCTCTGGTCCGGATGAAGATGCCGAAGCCGACGGTGGGGAGCTACGCGTCCCCCGGTGTGCGTGCGGTGGGGGGCGTGGATCCGGCCCTGGCTGCCCTGTTCGGGAACCCCGCGCGCAACTGAAGGGCGCTGGGCAGGGTACGTGCCCCACCATGGTGCACGCGCCCTTTCCTGGTGCATGGGCGTCCGATTCCGGCCGGCGCTGCCCTGCCATGGGCCTTGCCAGCGCCCGCCAACCGGCGTGTCGCCACGATTTCACGGATCGGGAACGCTCCTTGCTCAAGGGTGCGTCCGTCGCGGCGTTCATGGCCGTCCGTACCCGTATCGTCCCAAGGAGATCCATTCGATGCGTTTCGCCAGCAAGTCCCTGATGGTCGCCCTTTCCTGCACGCTTGCCGCGCCCGTCTTCGCGCAGGCCAAGTGGCCGGAGCGCCCCATCCGTGTCATCAATCCGTTCACCCCCGGTGGCACCTCCGACCTGCTGATGCGCCTGTCGACGGAGCGCGTCGAAAAGGCGCTGGGAACCCAGCTGATCATCGAAAGCCGGCCCGGCGCGGGCGGATCGATCGGCAGCGCAGTGGTCGCCCAGGCACCGGCAGACGGCCACACGCTGCTGGTGACCACGACCGGTCCGGCGGCCATCGCCCAGGTCCTGTTCGAGAAGCCCCCGTACGACGTGGTGAAGGACTTCACCTACCTGTACATGTTCGGCGGTGCGCCCATCCTGGTCGCCGTCAGCGCCAAGTCCCCGATCAAGACCGTGCAGGATTTCGTCGCGGCTGCGAAGAAGGCCCCGCAGACGTTTGCCAACAGCGGCACGGGCAGCGTCGGCCATCTCACCGGCGCGCTGTTCGCGGGCGAAGCGGGCGTGCGCCTGACGCATGTGCCGTTCAAGGGGGCGCCCGAGGCGCAGGCGAGCATCGTGTCCGGCGAAGTCGCTTCGCTGTGGAACACGCTGGGCGCGCATGTCGGCGGCCTGAAGGGCGGCGAGATCCGCGGCATCGCGGTCACGTCGCAGGACCGCTCGCCGCAGTTCCCCGAGATTCCGACGATGCGCGAACTCGGCTTCCCGGACGTGGTGGTCACCAACTGGTTCCTGATGGCCGGCCCCGCGAACCTGCCGCAGGACATCGTGGTGCGCATCAATGACGCGTTCACCGCCGCCGGCAAGGATCCCAAGGCTGCGGCAGGCATCGCCGCCCTCGGGGTGCAGCCGATCCCCGGGCTGAACCTGAAGAACTACACCGACTTCATCCGCAAGGAAGTGGCGGTGTGGGGCAAGGTCATGAAGGAACACGGCATCAAGCGGCAGTAATCCGTGCAGGTCTCGCGCACGCGCGCCGGGCAGGGGCTCGGCGCAGGCCTGATGTTCATCTGCCTCGGGGGCCTCGGGCTCTGGTTCGGCCGGGGCCTCGCCGTCGGCAGCGCACAGGAGATGGGGCCGGGCTATGCGCCCGCCCTGGTCTGCTGGGGGATGGTGCTGGTCGGCACGCTGGTGCTGGCCAGGTCCCTGTTGCGCGGCACCGTGGCGATCGAAGCGGCATCGCCGCGCGCGGTGTTCGGCATCGTCGCGGCGCTCGGCGTGTTCGCAGCGACCATCGGCAACCTCGGGCTCGTGCTGTCTTCGCTGGTCACGGTGGCGGTGGCCTGCCTGATCGAACCGAAGCTGCGCTGGAAGGAGGTCGCGCTGCTGTCCGCCGGGCTGTCGATCGCGGCGGTGGTTCTGTTCGTGTTCGTGCTGCGCATTCCGTTCCGGACCTGGCCCGTCTGAATGGACCTGATCGACAACCTGTGGCTGGGCTTCACCGTCGCGGTCAGCTGGACCAACCTGCTGTTCTGCCTCATCGGCGTGCTGGTGGGCACGCTGATCGGCGTGCTGCCAGGCCTGGGTCCGGTCACCACCATCGCGATGCTGTTGCCGATCACCTATTACCTCGAGCCGGTCACGGCCCTGATCATGCTCGCGGGCATCTTCTATGGCTCCCAGTACGGGGGGTCGACCACGTCCATCCTGCTCAACATGCCGGGGGAGGCGTCCTCGGTGGTGACCTGCCTGGACGGCCACCAGATGGCGAAGAACGGCCGTGCCGGCGCGGCCCTCGCCGTGTCCGCGATCGGCTCGTTCGTCGGTGGCACGGTGGCCACGCTGGTCGTCGCGGGTGCGGCGATCTACATCGCCGACTTCGTCAAGACCTTCACGTCCGTCGAATACTTCTCGCTGATGGTGTTCGGGCTGGTGGCTGCGGTCGTGCTGGCGAGCGGCTCGGTGCTCAACGCGATCGGAATGGTGCTGCTCGGCCTGTTCCTCGGCATGGTCGGCACCGACCTGAGCACCGGGGCGCCGCGATACGTGTTCGGCGTTCCGATGCTTGCCGACGGCATCGATTTCGTGATCCTGGCCACGGGCATGTTCGGCATCGCCGAGGTGCTCGCGAACCTGGAGCGACGCATCCGGTCTGGCCAGCCATCGGCGATCACCAACATCGGCCGCGCCGGCCTCACCCGGTCGGAATGGAAGCAGTCCGCGCCGGCCATCTGGCGCGGCACGCTGATCGGCTCGGCGCTCGGCGTGCTGCCGGGCAGCGGCGGGATGCTCAGTTCGTTCGCGTCCTACACGCTCGAGAAGAAGCTGGCGAAGGACCCGTCGCGATTCGGCAAGGGGGCGATCGAAGGCGTCGCGGGGCCGGAAAGCGCGAACAATGCCGGCTCGCAGACGTCATTCATCCCGCTGCTGACCATGGGCCTGCCGTCCAACGCCACCATGGCCATGATGGCCGGGGCGATGATGATCCACGGCATCGTGCCCAGTTCCAAGGTGGTCACCGACCAGCCCGAGCTGTTCTGGGGCCTGATTGCGAGCATGTGGATCGGCAACGTGCTCCTGCTGATCATGAACCTGCCCCTGGTCGGCATCTGGATCCGCATCCTCGAGGTTCCGTACCGGTTTCTCTATCCGACCGTGCTGCTGCTGTGCTGCATCGGCGTGTATTCGCTGACCAACTCGCCGCAGTCCATCCTGTTCATGCTCGGCTTCGGCCTGATGGGATGGATGTTCATGAAGTTCGGCTGCGAGCCCGCCCCCCTGGTGCTCGGTTTCGTGCTGGGCAGCCGGATGGAAGAGAACCTGCGGCGCGCGATGCTGGTGTCCGGAGGCGATGGCTGGGTGTTCGTGCAGCGGCCGATCAGCCTGGTGTTCCTGGTCTGCGCGGGCCTTCTCCTGCTGCTGGTGGTGCTGCCGTCGTTCAGCCGCAGCCGCGAGGCGCTGAAGGAGGGGTGACCCGCGTGCCCGGTGCCGCGGGCGTCCATGGCGCCGGAGGCGCCGATCCGGACACGCTATGCTCCCACCCTCGTCCTACCCGCGAGTACAGCGCATGACGCGTTCCCCCACCCTACGTCGTATCGCCGCCCTGGCGGGCCTGCTGGCCGGCTTCATCGGCGGCAGCGTGTTCGCACAGCCGAGCCACGGGCTCGAGGTGACGTTCCACCTGCATTGCTTCTCCGGCGTGCCTCATTCGGAGCGGACCCGGCTCGACTACTGGAGCCAGGGCATCGCCCGCGGCAATCCTGATCCTGACTGCGTCGCACGCACGCCGTTGCTGCCGCCGGCGCCCCTGCGGTCGGCGAGCCTGCAGCGGGATCCGGAAAGCACGGTGGAACTGCTTCAGCTGGACGTCGACCCCTCGGCGCACGCGGCGATCCAGAAGGCGATGCTTGCGCACCAGAGGCAGGTGGTGGCGGTGGCGGTGCAGGGGCGGATCGTTTCGGTCGTGTTCCTTGTCGGATCGACCACCGACCATCGCATCCCGGTATACATTGCAGACAAGGCTGCAGCGGCCGATCTCCTGAGCGACCTGAACATACTGCTCGGCACCGGGCGGTGAGTGCACGGCGTGCAGGGGCACGGACGCCAGTCGACGCTGCATCCCGGGCGGACCGGGCGCGCACCTGCGTGCATCCGGTACGCCCGACACCACGATGGAAGGAAAGCCATGCTGCCTGAGACCATGAACCCTGCGGGTTCCACGCCGAGCGTCCCGGATCCGTCGCTCGTCACGCTTGCGCATGTCGTGTACGGGTTGCATGCATTGTCGCTGGTGTTCGGCGCATTCGGCGCCGCGACTATCATCGGTTCGTTCCTGTTCGGCTGGCCTTCGATCATCGCCGTGGTGATCAACTACGTGAAGCGTGGGGAGGTGGCCGGCACGTGGCTCGAGTCGCACTTCCGCTGGCAGATTCGCACCTTCTGGTACGCGGCGTTCTGGTCCATCCTGGTGGCGGTGGTCTCGCTGCCGTTGACGCTGGTCCTGATCGGCTTCGCCACCTGGGCGCTTGGCATGTTCGCACTCGGCGTCTGGGCGACGTACCGCATCGTGCGTGGCTGGCTCGCGCTCAACGACCGGAAGGCGCTGCAGTCCTGATCCGAGGGGCACCCCCGGGGCGCCGTGCCGGCGCGCACAGGCCTGCGCGGATGCCTTTCTGGTGATGCAACAATGTTGCCTTTGTGACAGGGCGTCTCTATAATCGCCACCGGGTTGCATCAGCGGCACTTCGCCGCGGGTGCATGGGAAGAACCGGGGGGCGGGATGAAACGTGGACCGTTAGGCGCGCTGGCTGCATTGATGCTGGCGTCTGCGATGGGGCAGGCTTCTGCCCATGGCGTCTGGATGGCGCAGCGTTCGGGGGAACTGGCGGTGGTGTACGGCCATGGCGCCGAGGACCTCGACATGATCCGACGCTTCGAGCGCATCCGCGAGGTGAGTGCGTTCGACTCGAGCGGGAACGCGGTGAAGACCGCCCTGCGCAAGACGGACCACCTGGTCCTGCTCGACCTGTCGGCGAAGCCGTCGGTGATCGCCGTGGTGCTGGACAACGGATTCTGGAGCAGGCAGGCGGACGGCAAGTGGGTAGGCCGGGGCCGGGACGAGGTGCCTGATGCAAAGGAGAGCGGCCGCTTCATTAAGTACGCGGTGCGCCTCGCCGGCCCGCTGAAGGCCCCCCTCGGGCCGATTCCCGGCCAGGTGCTGCAGGTGGTGCCGGTCAAGCCGATCCTGCCCCAGCATGCGAACGAACAGATGACCGTGCGCGTGCTGTTCAACGGCAGGCCCGTGGCCGGTGCACGGGTGATCCGCGATTACGTGACCGATCCCGATGCGAAGCCCGCCATCACGGGCGCCGACGGGCTGTTCACCTTCCGCGTTCGGAACCAGGGACT
>JAIENF010000239.1 GCA_019751575.1 Burkholderiales bacterium | reverse complement strand
CAGGCCACGCATGGCGGAGCCCGCCCGGCGCGCGCCACGCGCGACCCAGGCGATGCGTCCGTAGGTTCCGGTGAAGGCCTCGACGATCAGGCTTGTCTCGCGAAACGGATAGGTGTGCAGCACGAAGGCCGGTACCTGCGTCACCCGGTTGCCGCCGCCCGCCATCTCAGTCCTGTCCGGTGTCGCCGGGCAGGGCGATGTCCTGGCTGGCGCCGGGCCGCGCACGGGCGCGCTGGATCTTGACCCAGAGCTCCATGAACACCTTGCAGCCGAACAACGCTTCCATGTCGTGACGGGCCGCGGTCGCGATCGCCTTGAGTTGCGCGCCCTTGTCCCCGATGACGATCGCCTTCTGGCCCGGCTTGGCCACCGTGATGGTCGCGTAGATCCGGCGCAGCCGTGGCAACTCCTCGAACTGGTCGATCGAGACGTCGCATTCGTATGGCAGTTCGGCGCCGAGGAAACGGAACAGCTTCTCGCGCAGGATCTCCCCCGCGAAATAGCGTTCACCGCGGTCGGTCAGCGCTTCGGGGTCATACAGGGCGTCCTGCTCGGGCAGGTGCAGGGCAAGCGCATCGAGCAGCGGATCGAAGGACGGATCGTGCTCGGCGCTCACCGGGACCATCGCCGAGAAGTCCCGCTCCTGGCGCACGCGATCGATGAAGGGCAGCAGCTTCCGCTTGTCCGGCAACTGGTCGATCTTGTTGATCACCAGCACCACCGGCAGCGACGCCGGCAAGGCCCGGCCGACGGCCTGGTCTTCCGCACCGAAGCGTCCCGCCTCGACCACCCAGGCCACCGCATCGACGCCGTCGAGCGCCTGTATCGCCTCCCGGTTGTAGGTGCGCGACTGGTGCCCGCTCCGGTTGTCCTGGAGCCCTGGCGTGTCGACGAAGCCGAACTGCTGGTCGCCGCGGGTCAGGATGCCGAGCAGGTTGGACCGCGTGGTCTGGGGCCGCTTCGAGACGATGGCCAGCTTGGTACCGATCAGCCGGTTGAGCAGGGTGGACTTGCCCACGTTGGGCCGGCCGACGATCGCGATCCGTCCCGAAAGCCTCGGGGCGGGCGTTCCATCGCCTGGACCATCCCCGGGCGCCAGGCCTGACGGAGGCACGCGCGGCGCGCTCATGCGGACTGCGCCAGTCGCCGCCAGGCAGCCTCGGCCGCATCCTGCTCGGCGGTCCTGCGGCTCGAGCCGACGCCACTGGTGCGGACCGCCAGTACATCGATCACGCATTCCACCTCGAATCGCTGCGCATGTGCCTCGCCGGTGATCGTCACCACCGCGTACCTCGGCAACGGATGGCGACGGGCTTGCAGCCATTCCTGCAACCGGGTCTTGGGGTCCTTCGCCGGCGCATGGATGTCGATCGCACCGAGACGGGTGCCGAGGTTCTCCGTGACGAAGCCGCAGGCGGCGTCGTATCCGCCATCGAGGAAAACCGCACCGACCACCGCTTCGAACGCGTCCGCGAGGATCGACGGACGCTTGTGCCCACCCGTCCGCGCCTCGCCCTCCCCCAGCCGCAACGAAGCGCCAAGGTCGAGTTCGAGCGCGACCTCGAACAGTGCCTGCTGGTTCACGAGGTTCGCGCGCAGGCGCGAAAGCTCGCCTTCCGCGGCACCCGGGAAGCGTTCCAGGAGTGCCTGGGCGACGACGCAATTGAGCACGCTGTCGCCCAGGAACTCGAGGCGCTCGTTGTTGTCTGCGCCGAAGCTGCGATGCGTGAGCGCGCGCGCGAGCAGCCTTGCATCGGAGAATACGTGCTGGATGGCGCGGGTCATCTTCGACGGGGAAGCGGCTCGGGGCGGACGGGCCGCCTCAGCGCGATGAAGCCTTGAAATCCACCAGCAGGCTGACGTTGGAGATCAGGGGGATCGTCACCTGGTACTGGGCTTCGATGACCAGCTGCCCCGCTTCCCGCGTGATGTCGAGGTCGGACGGACCGATGGCCTTCACGCTGTCGATGGTGATCTGGCGCACGAAGGCGGCGCGCACGTCGGCAGCCGTCGCGTTGACGAACTCGGGGTTGTCGGCGATCTGGTTGAAGATCTTGGTGATCGTGTATTGCTCGAGGTACGCCGGAACGAGCTTGAAGGCGAACACGGCCACGAAGATCAGCGCGGTGCACACCATGATGAAACCGATGAGGGAGATGCCTTGCTGCCGATTGCGCATGGAGGAGGCCTTCACTGGATCCGCGTGCCGATGCGGCTCATCGCGTCGAAATTCCACCAGATCATCACGGCCTTGCCGACGATGTTGCGCTCGGGCACGAAGCCCCAGTAGCGGCTGTCGGCGCTGGCGTCGCGGTTGTCACCCATCGTGAAGAAATGCCCGGGCGGAACGGTGCAGGAAAATCCCGAGTCAGTATATTCGCAATTCTCGCGCAACGGAAAGCGCCGCACGCCACCGAGCTGGAGCGTCGGCATGTCCGGCTGCACCAGGATGTCGTGGGGCGTCTGCCCGATCGATTCCGACAGCCGGCGCGCATTGACGAAGGAAAGCCCGCCCTCGACGTAGCTGTAGTCACCGACCGGCTTCAGCGGCACGGGCTTGCCATTGATCTCGAGCTGCTTGTCGCGGTAAGCGACCCGGTCGCCGGGCACCCCGACCACCCGCTTGATGTAGTCGAGCGAAGGATCCTCCGGGTAGCGGAACACCATCACGTCGCCCCGCTGCGGCGCGCCCATGTCGAAGACCTTCACGTTGGCGACCGGGAGCCGGATGCCGTAGGTGAACTTGTTGACCAGGATGAAGTCGCCCACCAGCAGCGTCGGGATCATCGAACCGGACGGGATCTTGAACGGCTCGAACAGGAACGAGCGCAGGACGAACACGACCAGGATCACCGGGAAGAAGCTCTTCGGGTACTCGACCCACCAGGGCTCGCGCTTGCCCTCGGGGCGCGTCCGCCGCAGCAACAGCTTGTCGAGTAGCCAGATGCCGCCGGTGATGACGAGCAGCACCAGCATGATCAGGGGGAAATTCAAGGTCCGCTCTCTTCCTTCGTTACTTGCTGTCGGTACGCAGGACGGCGAGGAATGCCTCCTGCGGGATCTCCACCCGCCCGACCTGCTTCATCCGCTTCTTGCCGGCCTTCTGCTTCTCGAGCAGCTTGCGCTTGCGGCTGATGTCGCCGCCGTAGCACTTGGCCAGCACGTTCTTGCGCAACGCCTTGATCGTCTCGCGCGCGATGATGTGCGCGCCGATCGCCGCCTGCACCGCGACGTCGAACATCTGGCGCGGGATCAGTTCGCGCATCTTGACGGCCAGTTCGCGCCCGCGGTTCTGGCTCGTGGTCCGGTGGACGATCACCGACAGGGCATCGACCTTCTCGCCGTTGATCAGGATGTCCAGCTTCACCAGGTCGGATGAACGGAAATCGGTGAATTCGTAGTCGAGCGATGCGTAGCCGCGACTGACCGACTTCAGCTTGTCGAAGAAATCCATCACCACTTCGTTCAGCGGAAGTTCGTAGGTCAGGATCACCTGCCGGCCCGAGTAGTGCATGTCCTTCTGTGCGCCGCGCTTCTGGTTGCACAGCGTCATCACAGGGCCGACGTAATCCTGCGGGACGATGATGGTCGCCTTGATCATCGGCTCGAGGACGTCGTCGATCTTCGACTGTTCCGGCAGCTTGGACGGGTTGTCGATCTCGATCGTCTCGCCGTCGCGCATGAGGATCCGATAGACGACGGTCGGCGCAGTCGTGATCAGGTCGATGTCGTACTCGCGCTCGAGGCGTTCCTGCACGATCTCCATGTGCAGCAGCCCGAGGAAGCCGCAGCGGAAGCCGAAGCCCAGCGCCTGGGATGTCTCGGGCTCGTAACGGAGCGAAGAGTCGTTCAGGTGGAGCTTCTCGAGCGCGTCGCGAAGCGCTTCGTAGGCGTTGGACTCGACCGGATAGAGGCCGGCGAACACCTGCGACTTGATCTCCTTGAAGCCGGGAAGCGGCTCCCCGGCCGGACGATCCGCCAGCGTCACGGTGTCGCCGACCATCGCCGCCTTGAGCTCCTTGATGCCGGCGATGATGTACCCGACCCCGCCGGCCGCCAACGCGTCGATCTGGCGCCCCTTGGGCGTGAAGACGCCGACCTGCTCGCAGTTGTAGGTCGCGCCGGTTGCCATCAGCAGCAGGCGGTCCTTCGGCCGGAGCGTCCCGTCCTTGACCCGCACCAGCATGACCACGCCGACGTAGTTGTCGAACCAGGAATCGATGATCAGCGCCTTCAGCGGCGCCTCAGGGTCGCCTGTGGGTGCCGGGATGCGCGCGATCACCTGCTCCAGGATGTCGTCGATGCCCAACCCGGTCTTCGCGCTCGCCCGCACGGCATCGTGCGCGTCGATGCCGATGATGTCCTCGATCTCCTGGATGACGCGTTCCGGCTCGGCCGACGGGAGGTCGATCTTGTTCAGCACCGCGACCACTTCCACGCCGAGCTCGGTGGCGGTGTAGCAGTTCGCCACGGTCTGGGCTTCGACCCCCTGCGAGGCATCCACGACCAGCAGCGCTCCCTCGCAGGCCGACAGCGAGCGCGACACCTCGTAAGAGAAGTCGACATGGCCCGGGGTGTCGATCAGGTTCAGGTTGTAGGTGTTGCCGTCCCTTGCCTTGTAGGTCAGCGCAGCCGTCTGTGCCTTGATCGTGATGCCGCGTTCGCGCTCGAGGTCCATCGAGTCGAGTACCTGCGCGTCCATCTCCCGGTCGGACAGGCCGCCGCAGCGCTGGATGAACCGGTCGGCGAGCGTGGACTTGCCGTGATCGATATGGGCGATGATCGAAAAATTGCGGATGTGCTGCATCGGGTGTTCGGTGATTCCTGTGTATCTGCGCCCGAGCCTCGAGCGGCCGGATGGCGGCAACGAAGGCGCACGCGGATTCTAGCCAAGTTGCTGTGCCACCGGGGTTTTCCCGGTGCCGCAATCGATCGGTCCCGACCCGCGCACGCGCGCGGCGCCGGTCGTTCAGCGCATCAGCGCACGGGCAAGCGCCATGCGGTCAAGCTGGCCGAAGCAGACCAGCTCCCCGTCCTCGTGCGCGAGGACCGGAACGCGTTCGGAATGCGTGGCCTGCAGCTCGGGATGCTGGTCGAGGTCCACGATGCGCAGCAGGATCCGCCCGCCGTCGACCAGCGGCTGGAGCTGGGCGATCATCGTGTCGCAGAGATGGCAGTTGTCGTGGATGTAGATGACCAGGGTCGGTGTCGGCACGTTCGGGGACCAGTGTCACGGGTGAGAACGAAGGAGAAACGTCGAAGAAACGAAAACGCCCCGATCAGAATGACCGGGGCGTTGAGTGTGCCGTTATGGGGCACGAATGGGAGTCTGACGATGACCTACTTTCGCACGAAAAAGATCGCACTATCATCGGCGCTGGAGCGTTTCACGGACCTGTTCGGGATGGGAAGGGGTGGTTCCACTCCG
>JAIENF010000421.1 GCA_019751575.1 Burkholderiales bacterium | reverse complement strand
CTGGATGCGCAGGGCGACGATCGCGTTGTCAGCAGAGACCTGCGCCGCCACGATCACGTAGACCCCGGGCGCAAGCGCGGCCCGGTCGGCGGGATCGAAGGCGACCACGGGCGTCCCGATCGGCACCCGGACGCGCTGCGTGCCGCCCTTGTAGACCATCGTCAGGTCGCCGCCGCTGGCGGTCTGCACGTTCGCTTCAACGTAGGCGTTGGTCATCGAGGCGCCCGGCTCCAGGTCCGACTCCGTATGGCCCTCGTTCGCGGTCTTCGGGATCATGTGCAGGCCGCGTGCGACCAGTACGCCATCCGGCCCCTTGACCGCGGTGATGCCGACGAACGCGTTCTTCGGCAGGTCGGCGAGCTTCAACGCACGTGCGGTCGCGACCGTGGTCTTCTCGTTCATGCGCACCTTCATTGCCGTGCCGTCGCGCGACTTCAGCGAGAGCACGTCACCGTCGATCGCGGTGATGGTGGCGCGGATGCGCACGTTCTGCGGGGCCTGGGCGAACGAGACGGCTGTGGTGCACAGCAGGGCGAGGACTGCAGTGAAGCGGAGGATCGCATTCATGCAAGGGCTCCTTCGACCAGCGCGACCAGCGCCGCGGGCTGTTCCAGCATCGGACAGTGGCCGCTGCCGGGAATCGCGGCATAGCGCGCGCCCGGGATCAGCGCGGCCATGCGTTCGGCGAGTTCCGGCGGCGTCGTGCGGTCGAGCTCGCCGCAGAGCACGGTGACCGGAAGCGAAAGGGAGGGCAGGCGATCGACCAGGTCGAGCGCAGCCAGCGCCCGGCAGGCCCGCGCGAAGGCCGCCGGGTCGGCGGTGGCCAGACGGCGCTTGCGGTCGGCGACCACGGCCGGGTTCGCCTGCTGGAACGGTTCCGGGAACATGCGACCGATCGCCGCATCGAGCACCGTTTCCATGCCGCCCTCCGTGACCTTGCCGGCCATCATGCCGAACGGGATGCGGCCGGCTTCCGGAAACCCCGCATTGACATCGGCGACCACCAGCCGGCGGATGCGTCCGGGATTGTCGAGCGCGAACACGGTGGCGACGAACGCGCCGAAGCCGTTGGCGAACAGGTCGGTGCCGTCAGGCAGCGCGAGTGCATCGAGGGCTGCGCGCAGGAACGCCGCATAGCCGGCGATGCTGTCCAGGGGACGCGCGGCGCTCGCGCCGTAGCCGGGAAGGTTGAGTGCAGTCACGCGGCGCGAGGCGGCCAGCACCGGCGCGATGCCTTCGAACACGCTGGCATCGGTGAGCAGCGAATGCACCAGCACGAGGTCCGGGCCGCTGCCCCACTGTTGATACTCGACGGCGTGGCCGGACACTTCGATGGCGGGCATGGTGGTTCCTCTGGCTGGCGTTGCGGGGCGCACGCGTCGTGGCGGGCAGGGGGCGATGGTCGTCCTTTGGCGGGCGGGGGACAAGGGGGCGCCTGGCTTTCAGGCTGGTGCAGGATCGAGGCGACGGGACACCCTGCTTCTGGCCAGTGCCGGATCGAGGCGACGGGACACCTTGCTCCGCTCGTGTCCCCCGCCCCCGGGCGCGTAGCCGCGCCCGGGGGCTCCTCCTTTACCTCGCTCCGCAAGGTGTCCCATCACCTCGATCAGCGCAGGTGCCGTGCGCAGGCTGTCCGTGCCACAGTCAGGCGAGCGATTCTCGAGCGTGCAATGGGGCGGTCGGTTCCGAAGCACGTTCTACCTGCGTGCGGTTGCGCATGCCGAGCCCTTTCCGCACGGCGCGGGGGTGGAGCTGACGTGCGTATCGGGTTGCCGACGGAACGAAGTAAAGGAGGAGCCGCCGGGCGCGGCGACGCGCCCGGGGGCGGGGGACATGAGTGGAGTCGGCAAGCCGATGCGCGCGTCCCGGCACCGACGGCAGCAAGCCACTCGATGTACGCGTCCCGGCACCGACGGCGGCAAGCCACCCGATGCACGCGTCCCGCCGCAACATCCTGCCGACCGCACAACGAACCCACGGCGCGGTATCGTTCCGCTCCCGACCCATCCTGCCGAGACCGTCGATGTCGACACCTGCCAAGAGCCCGAGCGGCTCCGCCTCCTCCATCCCCACGCGCGGCCTGTTCATCGACGGCAGCGAACGGCCAGCCTCGTCGCCGGAGCTGATCGACGTGTACGACCCGTCGCGCGGCGAAGTCATCGCGCGCATCGGCCATGCGACCGCCGACGATGTCGATGCCGCGGTGCAGTCGGCGCGCGCCGCGTTCTCCAGCGGGCCGTGGGCGGCGATGACGGTGCGCGCGCGGGCGCGGCTGGTCAACAGGCTGGCCGATGCACTGGAAGACCACCTCGAGGAGCTGTACCAGCTCGAGACCCGCAACAACGGCCGGCCGATCACCGAGACGCGCGCGCAGCTCGGGCGGCTGCCCGATTTCTTCCGCTACAACGCCGGGCTGGCGCTGGCCCGGCGCGATGCGGTGATCCCGGTCGAAGGCGACTACCTCTGCTACACCCAGCGCTCGCCGCTCGGCGTCGTCGGCAACTGCACGCCGTTCAACCATCCGCTGATGATCATGGCGAAGAGCCTGGCACCGGTGTTCGCATCGGGCTGCACCACGGTGGTCAAGTGCTCGGAATACACGCCGCTGACCACCCTGCGGCTGGCACGGATCTTCGTCGATGCGGGGCTGCCGCCCGGCGTGTTCAACGTGGTCACCGGGCTCGGCGCCACCACCGGCAAGGCGCTGGCCGAACACCCCGGCATCGACAAGTTCGTGCTCACCGGCGGTACCGAGGCCGGACGCATCTCGGGCGCGCTGGCGGCGCGCCACTTCGCGCACCAGACGATGGAGCTCGGCGGCAAGACGCCGGTGATCGTGTTCGACGACTACGACCTCGAGCAGGCGGTGAACTACGCGGCGTTCGGCGCCTTCATCGCCGCAGGCCAGACCTGCGTCTGTGCGGCGCGCCACATCGTCCAGCGCAGCATCCATGACGAGTTCGTCGAGCGCCTCGCGCGCAAGGCCGCGGCGATCCGGGTCGGGGATCCGGCCCTGCCGTCGACGCAGATGGGGCCGGTGATCTCTGCCCGCCAGCGCGAGCGCGTGCTGAAGCTGGCAGACATCGCGCGCCATGAGGGCGCCCATGCGGTGACCGGCGGCGGCACGCCGGACCACCTGGAAGGCGCGCTGGCCAACGGCTATTTCGTGCAACCGACGGTGTTCGCCGGCGTCACGCCGTCGATGACCATCGCACGCGAGGAAGTGTTCGGGCCGGTGACGGTGGTGATCCCGTTCGACACCGAGGACGAGGCCGTGCGCATCGCGAACGATTCACCGTACGGCCTGGCCGCCGGCGTGCGCACGGCGGACGTCTCCCGTGCGCACCGCATCGCGCGCCGGGTCGAGTGCGGCATCTTCTGGATCAACGATCACCACCGCCTCGACCCGGCCTCACCCTGGGGCGGGGTGAAGGATTCCGGCATCGGGTCCGAGTTCGGCACCGAGTCGTTCGACGCCCACTTCAGCGTGAAGGCGGTGATGACCAACGTGTCGGGCAAGCCGTTCGACTGGTACGGCAGCGTCGAGGGGACGCGCCGCCTGAACTGAGGCCGATCGCGGCGACCGGGCGACTCAGCCCTGTACGGGCGCGCCCGGCTGCTTCAGCGGGTGCGCCTGCGCGAACGCGTCGAGCTGCATGCAGTGGTCGACGATCCGGTTGCAGGCCGGAAAGGCGGACGTGTCGAACTTCGACAGCCGCGCGCCTGCCATGTGGGCAGCGAGGCAGATGTCCGCGATCGTCGGTGAAGCCCCTGCGCAGAACGGCCCGGGGACCGCAGCGAGATGCTGTTCCAGTGCAGCCAGCGCCGTGAGGCTCCAGTGCTCGAGCCAGGCCATGCGCGAAGGTTCGTCCAGCACGAGCACGTCCGACAGGTAGGCGCGCACCCGGGGCACGAGCAGCGGATGCGCATCGCAGGCCGGGATCATCGCCAGCGCGCGCACGTGCGCACGCGCGCGCGGCGACGCAGGCAGCAGCGGCGGATCGGGATAGACCTCCTCGAGATACTCGAGGATGGCCATCGACTGGGTCAGCGGTGGCTGGCCGTGCTCCACCAGCGCCGGCACCGCCGCCATCGGGTTGATCGCGCGGAACGAAGGGTCGTACTGTTCGCCCGAGAAGATGTCGACCCGGTGTTCCCGGTAGTCGACGCCCTTCAGGTTGAGCGCGATGCGCACGCGGAAGGTGGCGAGCGAGCGCCAGAAGCCGTACAGGTCGAGGGTCATCGGAAGTCTCCGTTCAGTCGAGCAGGCGGCGCACGTTCACCTGCACCGACATGCCCAGGTAGTCGTTCGCCGCGCCGTACCAGGAACCGGCCAGCGGCACCGCCTGCGCCGGGTGCCGCGCATAGGCGACCCGGATCAGGCTGTGCCCGCCGGTCAGGCGGTTGGTCGGATCGTAGGCTACCCAGCCCGCGCCGGGAAGGAATGCGTTGAGCCAGGCGTGCGTGGCACCCGCCCCATAGACCGGCGTGGAGAAGCCTGCGTCGCCCTGCGGATCGAGCGCAGGGTCGTACAGGTAGCCGGACACGAACCGGCAGGCGATGCCCAGCCGGCGAAGCGCCTCGATCATCAGCCAGGCATAGTCCCGGCAGGTGCCGCTGCGCAGCACCAGCGTCTCGAGCGGCGACTGGGTGCCTTCGGTGTCGCGCGACTGGTAGGCGAAGTTGTCGCGGATGTCATCCATCATTTCGTTCAGCACCTCGCGCGTGTCCCGGCTGCGGTCGAGGAAGCGCTTGGCCCAGGCGGCGACGACGCCGTCCGGATCCTCGGTATGCGGGCGCATGAACCCCTGCAGGTCGAGCCACTCGTCGGGCGAGTGCTGCAACGGCACGTGCATCGCGCGCGGCTCGAGCGGCAACTCGGCCTCGCGCAACCCGAGATGCTCGATGGTGAAGCGGCAGCGGAAGGACAGGTCGATGCCCGGCTCGGGCAAGGTGACGAAGGCGACCGAGTTCGAGAACGCGTCCTGGATCCAGCGCACGGCATGCGGCAGCGACACCTCGAGCGAGTCGTCGAGCACCCGGCTGTCGTGCGCCGCGCGCGGCCGGAACATCAGCCGGTGCTCGCCGAAGGTCACCGGATTCGCATACCGGTAGCGGGTGGTGTGCAGCACTTCGAAACGCATGGGTGGCCTTCGCCCGGTCAGTCGATCACCGGCAGCAGCAGCCAGCCGTCGTGGCCGGGACCGGCATGCAGCGTGGTGCGGCCGGCGAACACCGATCGCGGCCGGTCGCGCGGGTCGTCATGCAGGAACGGCCCGCAGCCCTTCAGTTCATTGCGGAAATTGGACAGCCGGGCGCCGGTCGACGCCTGCCATTCGTAGTCGCGGCCGCGTACCGTCAAGGCCAGCCGATGCCCGGCGGGCACCACGATCACGCGGGAGAATGGTTGGGTTCCCTCGGCGTCC
>JAIENF010000327.1 GCA_019751575.1 Burkholderiales bacterium | reverse complement strand
AGCAGGCCGCCGAGCGAACCGAACAGGCCGCCACCGCCCGGTGCGGCCTGCGCCGCCTCGTCGGCGCCGCCGGCAGCGGCCGCTCCACCCTGCTGCAGCTTCTCGTAGGCCGACTCGCGGTCGACCAGCTTCTCGTAATGGCCGGCGACCGGCGAGCCCGCGGTCACCTGCCTGCGCTCGTCGGGCGTGGCCGGGCCGAGGCGCGAGGCCGGCGGCAGCACGAACGCGCGTTCGGTGACGGTCGGGCTGCCCTTCGCGTCCAGGAAGGACACCAGTGCCTCGCCGACGGCCAGTTCGGTGATCGAGGCTTCGATGTCGAGCTTCGGGTTCGGCCGCATCGTGGTCGCGGCGGTCTTCACCGCCTTCTGGTCGCGCGGGGTGAATGCACGAAGGGCGTGCTGGACCCGGTTGCCGAGCTGGCCGAGTACCGTGTCGGGGATGTCGAGCGGGTTCTGGGTGACGAAGTACACGCCCACGCCCTTGGAGCGGATCAGCCGCACCACCTGTTCGATCTTCTGCAGCAGGGCCGGCGGTGCGTCGGTGAACAGCAGGTGCGCCTCGTCGAAGAAGAACACCAGCTTCGGCTTGTCCGGGTCGCCGACCTCGGGCAGGACCTCGAACAGCTCGGACAGCAGCCAGAGCAGGAAGGTCGCATAGACCTTCGGCGCGTTCATCAGCTTGTCGGCGGCGAGGATGCTGACCACGCCGCGCCCCTTCGCGTCGGTCTGCATCAGGTCGCCGATGTCGAGCGCCGGCTCGCCGAAGAACAGGTCGCCGCCCTGTTCGCCGATCGCCAGCAGCCCGCGCTGGATCGCGCCGATGCTGGCCGGCGAGATGTTGCCGTACTCGGTCTTGTACTTCGCCGCGTTGTCGCCCACGTGCTGCAGCATCGCACGCAGGTCCTTCAGGTCGATCAGCAGCAGCCCGTTGTCGTCGGCGATCTTGAACGCGAGCGACAGCACGCCTTCCTGGGTGTCGTTCAGGTTGAGCATGCGGGCGATCAGCACCGGGCCCATCTCGGAGATGGTCGCGCGCACCGGATGGCCCTGTTCGCCGAACACGTCCCAGAACATCACCGGGAACGCGCTGAACGCGTGGCTGTCGGCGATTCCCAGCTGGTCGGCACGTGCCTTCAGCTTCGGTTTCCATTCGCCGGCCTGCGACAGGCCGGACAGGTCACCCTTCACGTCGGCCATGAACACCGGCACGCCGGCGAGGCTGAACTGCTCGGCCAGCCGCTGCAGCGTGACCGTCTTGCCGGTGCCGGTGGCGCCTGCGATCAGGCCGTGGCGGTTGGCCAGCGACGGCAGGAGGAACAGATCCGGGGCGCCCGGGGCAACCTTGGCGATCGGCAGCGGCTCGGCCATTGAACCCTCCTGGTGGGTGGCTGGAAACGCCGGCGAGCGTAGCACAGCGGTCTGGCGCGAAGTCGTGCCGCGCGCCCGCGGCAAGGGCCCCGGGGTTAGAATCCGCGCCTGCCGCCGCCGGCCTGATGGGCGACCTGATGGACGACCTGATGGACGACCTGATCGGCCACCGTGCGGGCGGCGTCGAAAACCGAGGAGAACACCGTGGCCGGTCACAGCAAATGGGCCAACATCAAGCACAAGAAGGCGATCGCCGACGCCAAGAAGGGCAAGGCGATGACCCGGTGCATCCGCGAGATCACCGTTGCTGCCCGTTCGGGCGGCGGCGACCCGGACGGCAATCCGAGGCTGCGGCTGGCGATCAGCAAGGCGCGCGAGGTCAACACGCCGAAGGACACGATCGAGAACGCGATCAAGCGCGGCAGCGGTGCGCTGACCGGCGAGTCGCTCGACGAGATCCGCTACGAGGGCTACGGCATCGGCGGCGCGGCCGTGATGGTCGATTGCGTGACCAACAACAAGGTGCGTACCGTGGCCGACGTGCGCCATGCATTCGCGAAGAACGGCGGCAACATGGGCACCGACGGGTCGGTCGCCTTCCAGTTCAAGCATTGCGGCCAGTTCGTGTTCGCACCCGGGACCAGCGAAGAGAAGGTGATGGAAGTCGGACTCGACGCGGGGGCCGATGACGTCGCGACGAACGAGGACGGCAGCGTCGAGCTGATCTGCCCGCCGCCGGCGTTCACTGCGGTGAAGACCGCGCTCGAGGCCGCAGGCCTGAAGGCCGAGTTCGCCGAGGTGACGATGAAGCCGTTGTCGGAAACGGTGCTGTCCGGTGACGAGGGTGCCCGCATGCAGCGCCTGCTCGACGCACTGGAGGCCCTCGACGACGTGCAGGAGGTCTACACCACGGCGCTGGTGGGGGATTGACCGCCGGGCTGGTCCCGGCCGTCTTCGTCCTTCTCTGGAGCACCGGCTTCATCGGCGCCAAGCTCGGCCTGCCCCATGTCGAGCCATTGACCTTCCTCGCGCTGCGCTTTGCGCTGGTGGGGGTACTGCTCGGCAGCATCTGCCTGGTTGCGCGTGCGCCCTGGCCACGCAGCGCACGCGAGTATGGCCACCTCGCGGTAGCCGGGCTGCTGGTCCAGGCCGGCTACCTCGGCGGCGTGTTCAGTGCGATCGACCTCGGCCTCAGCGCCGGTGCCGCCGCGCTGATCGTCGGCCTGCAGCCGCTGGCCACCGCCTGCCTGGCCGGTCCGGTGCTGGGCGAGCGCATCGGCCGGATGCAGTGGCTCGGCTTCGGGCTGGGGCTCGTCGGCGTGCTGATGGTGCTGGGGCCGAAGGCCAACGCGACCGGCGCCAGCGTCGCCTCGCTCGGCTTCGCCGCCGTGGCGCTGGCCTCGATCACCGCCGGCACGGTCTACCAGAAACGGTTCGCGTCCGGCATGGACCTGCGCACCGGCTCGCTGGTGCAGTTCGTGGCCGCGGCACTGCTGCTGGTGCCGCTCGCCTTCTTCACCGAAACGATGCAGGTGGATTGGACCGGCGAATTCGTGTTCGCTTTGGGCTGGCTGGTCGTGGTGCTGTCCCTCGGTGCGATCACGCTGCTCAACCTCCTGATCCGGCGCGGCGCGGCATCGAAGGTGGCCAGCCTGTTCTACCTCACCCCGGGTGCGACCGCGCTGATCGCCTGGGCGGTGTTCGGGGAGACGCTGGCGCCGTCGGGCATCGCCGGGCTGGTAGTCGCGGCGATCGGCGTCGCGCTGGTGAATGCAGGCGGCCACGTGCCTGCGCGCGCTACACTCGCCAGGTGAGCCCCCCGCGCACCGTGAATCCCCCGAGCAGCCCGCCGACCCGGCGCATCCTGGGCATCGATCCCGGGCTGCGGCGCACCGGCTTCGGCATCATCGACGTGCGCGGCCAGTCGCTGTCCTATGTCACCTCGGGCATCGTGCGGGTACCGCCCGGCGACCTGCCGGAACGGCTGAAGGCGATCCTCGACTGCCTGGGACAGGTGATCGTCAGCCACGCCCCGGTGCAGGCGGCGATCGAGAAGGTGTTCGTGAACGTGAATCCGCAGTCGACGCTGCTGCTCGGGCAGGCACGCGGGGCGGCGATCTGCGCGGCGGTCGCGCACCACCTGCCGGTGTCCGAGTACACCGCGCAGCAGGTGAAGCAGGCGGTGGCCGGCAATGGCCAGGCGAACAAGTCGCAGGTGCAGCAGATGGTGCGCCGGCTGCTCTCGCTGCCGGCCGATCCCACGTCGGACGCGGCCGATGCACTGGCCTGCGCGATCTGCCATGCGCATGGCGGGCAGGGCATGGGTGGCCTCGCCACCGCCGGCTTCCGCATGCGCCGTGGCCGGCTGGTGTCCGCGGCCGACCTGCTCAAGGCCGGCGGCGTGATCGCGGGGGCGGTGGAATGATCGGGCGCCTGACCGGCATCCTGCGCGAGAAGAACCCGCCGCAGGTGCTGCTCGATGTCGGTGGGGTCGGCTACGAGGTCGACGTGCCGATGAGCACGTTCTACTCGCTGCCGCGCATCGGCGACACGGTCACGCTGTGCACCCACCTGGCGATCCGCGAGGACGCGCACCTGCTGTACGGCTTCGCCACCGAGCGGGAACGCCATGCGTTCCGGGCGCTGATCCGGATCAGCGGCGTCGGCGCCAAGACCGCGCTCGCGCTGCTGTCCGGGATGGATGTCGACGGGCTGGCCGAGGCGGTCGTGCTGCAGGAGACCGCGCGCCTGACCCGCGTTCCCGGCATCGGCAAGAAGACCGCGGAGCGCCTGCTGCTGGAACTCAAGGGCAAGCTCGGCGACGCGCTGCCTGGCGTGCCGGGGGCCGGCGCGCCGGCGGAACGCAGCGATGCGAACGACGTGCTCAATGCACTGCTCGCGCTCGGCTACAGCGACAAGGAGGCGATGTTCGCCTGCAGGCAGGTGCCGCCCGGGACTGCGGTGGGCGAGGGCATCCGGATGGCGCTGAAGGTGCTGTCGAAGGGGTGATCCTCCGTGTCCGGCGGGCATTCACGCACGCCTCACGCGCCCGGGAGCTTTGGCGCGATAATCACGGCTCACCCCTGAACGAAACCCCGGATGGCGATCGAGACGGACCGACTGATCAGCGCCGCGCCCGCGTCCTCGCAGGAAGAGGTCGTAGAACGCGCGCTGCGCCCGAAGCTGCTCGACGAATACGTCGGCCAGGAGAAGATCCGCGGCCAGCTGTCGATCTTCATCGAGGCCGCGCGGTCCCGTGGCGAGGCGCTCGACCATACGCTGCTCTTCGGCCCGCCGGGCCTGGGCAAGACCACGCTTGCGCATATCATCGCGCGCGAGATGGGCGTCGGGCTGCGCCAGACCTCCGGCCCGGTGCTCGAGCGTCCGGGCGACCTGGCGGCGCTGCTGACCAACCTCGAGCCGAACGACGTGCTGTTCATCGACGAGATCCATCGGCTGTCGCCGGTCGTCGAAGAGATCCTGTATCCGGCGCTCGAGGACTACCAGATCGACATCATGATCGGCGAGGGACCCGCCGCGCGATCGGTGAAGCTCGAACTCAAGCCGTTCACGCTGGTCGGCGCGACGACGCGGGCTGGCATGCTGACCAATCCGCTGCGCGACCGCTTCGGCATCGTCGCCCGGCTCGAGTTCTACACCGCCGAGGAGCTGCGGCGCATCGTCACCCGCTCGGCGCAGCTGCTGGAGTGTTCGATGGTCGACGATGGCGCGCTCGAGATCGCGCGCCGCGCGCGCGGTACGCCGCGCATCGCCAACCGCCTGCTGCGCCGGGTGCGCGACTATGCGCAGGTGCGGGCCGATGGTTCGGTCACGCGCGAGGTCGCCGACGCGGCACTGCTGATGCTCGACGTCGACGCCAGCGGGCTGGACATCATGGACCGCAGCCTGATGCTGGCGGTGATCGAGAAGTTCGAGGGCGGGCCGGTCGGTGTCGACAACCTCGCGGCGGCCATCGGCGAGGAGCGCGACACCATCGAGGACGTGATCGAACCCTTCCTGATCATGCAGGGCTATCTGCAGCGCACGC
>JAIENF010000038.1 GCA_019751575.1 Burkholderiales bacterium | reverse complement strand
CGGCGGCATCCCGATCATCAAGGCGCTGCGCGAGGGGCTGACCGCCAACCGCATCGAATGGATCGCCGGCATCATCAACGGCACCAGCAACTTCATCCTGTCCGAGATGCGCGACAAGGGCCTGGCTTTCGACGCGGTGCTCGCGCAGGCGCAGAAGCTCGGCTACGCGGAAGCCGATCCGACCTTCGACATCGAGGGCATCGATGCCGGGCACAAGCTCACCATCATGTCGGCGATCGCCTTCGGCGTGCCGATGCAGTTCGAGCGCGCGTACACCGAGGGCATCACGAAGCTCACCGCCGAGGACATCCGCTACGCCGAGGAACTCGGCTACCGGATCAAGCTGCTGGGCATCACCCGCCGCGTGGGCGAGGGCGCTTCCGCGGGCATCGAACTGCGTGTGCACCCGACGCTGATCCCCGCGAAGCGGCTGATCGCGAACGTGGAAGGCGTGATGAACGCGGTGCTGGTGAAGGGCGATGCCGTGGGCCAGACCATGTACTACGGTGCGGGTGCGGGATCCGAGCCCACCGCCTCGGCCGTGGTCGCAGACCTGGTCGACATCACCCGGCTGGCGACGGTCGACCCCGAGAACCGGGTGCCGCACCTCGCCTTCCAGCCGGATCGCATCTCGAACCTGCCGATCCTGCCGATCGCGGACATCGAGACTGCGTACTACCTGCGCATGCGCGTACAGGACAAGCCGGGCGTGCTCGCCGACATCACCCGCATCCTCGCCGACCGCACGATCTCGATCGATGCGATGGTGCAGAAGGAGCCGGCCGCCGGCGAGCGCGAGGCGGACATCATCCTGCTCACGCATCGCACGATCGAGCGCAACATGGACGACGCGATCGCGCGGATCGAGGCGCTGGCGACCGTGTCGGGCAGCGTCACCCGCCTGCGGCTCGAAGAACTGTAGCCGTGCGCTACCTGAGCACCCGCGGCGGGATGGCGCCGGCCAGCTTCCGCGAGATCCTGCTCGAAGGCCTCGCGCCCGACGGCGGGCTGGCGATGCCCGAGCACTATCCCCAGGTCGATCGCGCCACGCTCGCGCGCTGGCGCGGCCTCGACTACCGGTCGCTGGCGTTCGAGGTGCTGTCGCTGTTCATCGACGACATCCCGCCCGCGACGTTGCGGTCGATCGTCGATCGCACGTATCGGGCCGAGGTGTTCGGTTCGGAAGCCGTGACGCCGCTGACCACGCTCCAGCCGGGCCTGCACCTGCTGCACCTGTCCAACGGGCCGACGCTCGCGTTCAAGGACGTGGCGATGCAGCTGCTCGGCAACCTGTTCGAGTTCGTGCTCGCCGAACGCGGCGAATCGCTGAACATCCTCGGTGCGACCTCGGGCGACACCGGGTCGGCCGCCGAATATGCGATGCGCGGCAAGGCCGGCATCCGGGTGTTCATGCTGTCGCCGCACGAGGCGATGAGCCCGTTCCAGACCGCGCAGATGTTCTCGCTGATGGACCCGAACATCCACAACATCGCGATCCGCGGCGTGTTCGACGACTGCCAGGACATCGTGAAGGCGGTCAGCGCCGACCTCGCGTTCAAGGCACGGTACCGCATCGGCACGGTGAACTCGATCAACTGGGCGCGAATGGTCGCGCAGGTGGTGTACTACTTCAAGGGCTACTTCGCGGCGACCCGCTCGGAAGACGAGTCGGTGTCCTTCTGCGTTCCCTCCGGCAACTTCGGCAACATCTGCGCCGGACATGTCGCGCGCCGCATGGGACTGCCGGTCCGGCGCCTGATGCTGGCGACCAACGAGAACAACGTGCTCGACGAGTTCTTCCGTACCGGCACCTACCGGCCGCGCAGTTCGCAGGAGACGCGGCAGACGTCGAGCCCTTCGATGGACATCTCGAAGGCGTCCAACTTCGAGCGCTATGTGTATGACCTGGTCGGTGGCGACGGGGCACGGGTACGCGCGCTCTGGCGCGAGATCGACCAGCACGGCGCATTCGACCTCGCGGCGACGGGCGAGTTCGCCCGGGTGGCATCGACCGGCTTCGTGTCCGGACACAGCACGCATGCCGATCGCCTGCGCACGATCCGCAGCACCTTCGAAGGCAGCGGTCGGATCGTGGACACGCACACCGCGGATGGCATCAAGGTCGGGCTCGAACTGCGCGAGCCGGGCGAGCAGGTCGTCTGCCTGGAGACTGCGCTGCCGGTGAAGTTCGAAGCCACGATCATCGAGGCGCTCGGCCGTCCGCCCGCGCGTCCGAGTGGCTTCGAGGCACTCGAGTCCGCGCCGCGCCGCTTCGACGTGATGGACGCGGATACCGCCGCGGTGAAGCGCTACATCGAGGAACGCTGCGGCTCGGCCTGAAGGCTGCGCCGCCGATACCACGGGAGTCCCGAAGATGTCTGATCCGGCACGCGAACTGTCGCGGCTGCTTGCCGAACGGTTCCAGGATGCAGGCGAACTCGACACCACGTTCGCCAGCGATGCCCATGTGCGGATGGCCGCGCATGTATCCATCCGCGACTGGGCCGACCGGCCGCTGCCACGCGGCATGCTCGACACGCTGGCCGCGATCGCACTGTCGTCCCCGACCAAGAGCGACATGCAGAGTCGCGACATCCTGGTAGTCACCGACCCGCAGCGCAAGGCGGGACTGGCGGCGCTCATCGCGCCCGATCCCTGGATCGCCGCCGCGCCCGCGCTGCTCGTGTTCTGCGGCAATCACCGGCGCCAGCACCAGGTCGCCGACTGGCGCGGCGTGGCGTTCGCGAACGAACACCTCGACTGGTTCTTCAATGCCGCGGTCGATGCCAGCATCGTGCTCGGCTCGTTCATCGTCGCGGCCGAAGCCGCCGGCCTGGGTTGTTGCCCGATCAGCCAGATCCGCAACCGGGCGGAGGCGGTCAGCGCGTTCCTCGAACTGCCCGAGCGGGTGTTTCCGGTGGCCGGGCTCGCGGTCGGCTGGCCGGCTGGGGAGGGCAGGATCAGCCCCCGGCTGCCGCTGTCGCTGACCGTGCACGCCGACGGCTACCAGGACGCAGGCGACGGCGCCACGCGCGCGACGATCGACGGCTACGACCAATGGCGCCACGCGCGCCAGCCCTACCGGCGCCAGCGGCGCGTACGCGACCTGGGTACCGCCGGCTTCTACGGCTGGTCGGAAGACAAGGCCCGCCAGTACTCCGTATCCGAACGCGCGGACTTCGGCGCCTACATCCGCGCCCGTGGCTTCAAGCTCGACTGACTGAAATCCGGGTCAGACCCCATTTGCGGCCGGATTCCCCCGGATCGCAAATGGGGTCTGACCCGGATTTCACTTGTACTTCTTGGTCACGAGGGTCTGCACGTCCACGCCGCGGGCGATCTCCTCCTTGCGCAGCGCGTCGCCGGCATCGATCTTGAGGGCTTCGGCCAGCACCGCCTCTGCGTGTTCGAAGGGGACGAAACAGACGCCGGCGTCATCGGCGCAGACTAGGTCGCCGGCGCGCACCTGCACGCCGCAGATGCCGACCGGCCCGTTGATCTCGACCGTCTCGAGGCGCCACTTGCCGGTGATCGGCGTCACGCCGCGGCACCATACGGGGAAGCCCAGTTCGCGCGAGGCATCGGGGTCACGGATCGAGCCATCGACGATCACCGCCGCCTCGCCCTGTCGATGTCCGATGGTGGCCGACTGGCCGCCGAGGTTGGAACAGCCCATCAGGCCTTCGATCACCACGATGTCCCCGGGCTGGGCAAGGTTGTGCGCCTCGGCCTCGCCCATCAGGTTCACCTTTTCGGACGCGGCGCGGAACACCTGCTGCTTCTTCTCGACGTTGCGCACCGTCACTGCCTGGCCGACCGCGCGTTTGCCCGCGAGCATCGGCTGCAGGATCATGGCAGGCACGGCGCCGGCCAGTCCTAGTGCGTCCATCGCATCGGACACGGTTCCGGTGAGGTCGACCAGTGCGCGGTAGGCATCGACCAGCGGCGGTGGCAGCCGGGGAATCGACAAGGCGGCGATGCGCTCGCGCGGAACCTTGCCGGTCAGGCGGGGGGAGGGGGTTTCGGTCATCGTGGGGCTCCCGGATCGGGCTGGAATGTGAGAAAAGACCTGTTGCGAGTGTGGCGTTGGTGTTCCCGCTGGATTGTAGTCGCGGGTATCCTCCGGTGAAGATGCAGGAAAGCGGCTCGAAAAAGCGGCGGCCGGCGGTACCGGGCGCGTGCATGGAGTGAAGCGATGTCCGAATTGCCCGGCGAGACGACGATGCCGCCCACCAATGCCCGGCCGGCGGCAGCAACCGCTTCGCCTGTCGCCGGCATGCCCGGGGCTGCCGGGGGCGGTGCCGCGGATGCGCCTCCGTCTCCGCCCGCGCCGCCGTCCATCGAGCGCCTGGGGCTCGGCACCGGCTTCGTGCCGTTGATCGAGAAGGTGCTGCGCGAAAGCGCGCTGCTGTCGCAGTTCACCGACGACGACATGCAGCGCTTCGCGGGTTTCCTGCAGATCTACCGTGTCGGTACCGGCGTGCCGTTCATCATCGAGGGCGACCCGGGCGACTTCATGGTCCTGGTGCTCGAAGGCTATGTCGAGGTGTTCAAGAAGAGCGCCGAGGCGGAACGGTCGCTGGTCGGCGTCGCCGCTCCCGGGAAGACGCTCGGCGAGATGTCGCTGATCGACGGAGAACCGCGTTTTGCCACCTGCATCGCGGCCACGCCGGTGACCTTTGCCGCGCTGCCGCGCAAGGGCCTCGAGCGCATCATGAAGGACCACCCGCACCTGGGGCAGAAGATACTGCTCCAGCTGGTCCTGCTGCTCAACCAGCGCCTGCGCCATGTCAGCGCGCAGCTGCTGCAGGTCTGGCAACAGCAGGGCTGAGCCAGCCGACCGGTTTCGTTCGCGGCGCGGCGCTCGGGCCCGGTGGCAGCGGGTCAGGTCGCAGCGGGTCAGGTCGCAGCGGGTCAGGTCCGGATGCAAGGCCCGCGGAAGATGACCGGACCGGTCGGCGTGCCGGTGGGCGAACCGCCGGCCGGTTCGTTGCTCAAGGCCAGGCCCGAGGCCTCCAGCAGCGCCTTGAGCATCGACGCATCGACCCGCAGTCGTTGCTCTGCGTCGATGCCGACCAGCCCGACCGATCGGGGTGCTCGATCAGCGCCGCGTGGCAGCAGCCAGAGTTCCCAGGCGGTACCGGGATCCATCGTCGGGTGGTCCATGATGATGCGCACCCGCAGTTCGACCATGCCATCGCTGCCTGCCTGCATCGGCCAGGACACGAGCATGGAGGGACGGGCCTCTGCGTCGCTGAGGACCGCCATCATCACGTCGGGTACCGTGGCGGACGCTGTCTGGGGCGGGGCTGCGACGACGGCGGGTCCGGTGCCGGCCTCCGGGCGGAGTCCGGTGCCGGCCAGCAGCGCCGCGAGGGCGAGGGTGCTCAGGCTGGCTGCGATCGCGA
>JAIENF010000218.1 GCA_019751575.1 Burkholderiales bacterium | reverse complement strand
CGGATGCACGATCAGGATGTTCTGGATCACCGCCAGCAGCGAGATCGGCGCCAGGTCCTTCATCGGGTCGTAGTTGAGCTTCGCATAGAGCGAAGGGCTGATCGAGATCAGGGGCGAGGTCAGCACCATCGTGTAGCCATCGGGCGCTGCCTTGGACGCGATCTCGAGGCCGAGGTTGCCGCCCGCACCCGGCCGGTTGTCGACCGTCACCGGCTGGCCGACCTGTTCCGACAGCTTGGCCGCGATGCTGCGCCCGAGCAGGTCGGTCGGGCCGCCCGGCGGGAACGGCAGGATCATGCGCATCGGCTTGACGGGGAATGCCTGCGCCTGGGCAGGCGGGATCGAGGCAGCTGACAGGATGGCCAGCCCGGCTGCGCCGATCGTGGAAAGCAGCGCACAGCGGCGCAGTGCGTACGGTGATCGCGACATCGTGGGTTTCCTCCGTTGGGCCGCCCGCGGGCGGCACCGTGGTTGCACGGTGCCATCCCCAGACGGCACCGTCGTCCCGGGGGCCGGCGCATGCGCTTGTCCCGCGCATGTCGTGTGCACGGCCCGCCGTGCATCGAGGTCGAGCTTATCAGCATGCCGGCGGCGGCCGCAAACGGCAGGCAGCGACTGGCGTGCCGCGACGGTCCTCAGGCGATGGCGTGCCGCAGCAGGTGCCCGGCCCCGGCGTCCTGGCCGAGAAGCCGCACCAGCGCCGGCATCGCTTCCTCCAGCATCGCCGGCAGCGTCCAGGGCGGGTTGAACACGACCAGCCCGCTGCCGTGCATGCCGATGCCATCCTGCGCCGGTGCCTTCACCCGCAGCTCGACCTGAAGCCAGTCGCGTTCGCGCAGCGCGCACAGCGCCGCGGGCAGCCGCACCGCCTCGCGCTTCGACAGGAGGGGATACCAGACCATGTACATGCCGGTGGCGAAACGGCGCAATGCATCTTCGGCCGCGTCGACCACCTGCCGGTAGTCCTGCCGGTCTTCGTACGACGGATCGATCAGCACCAGCGCCCGCCGGGGTTGCGGCGGCAGCAGGGCCCTCAGCCCGGCGAAGCCGTCACCGGCGATCGCACGGACCCGCCGGTCGCCGTCGTACTGCTTCTGCAGCAGTCGGCTGTCGGTGGAGTGCAGGTCGAACAGGTGCAGGCGGTCGGTGGGCCGCAGCAGCTGCAGGGCGAGCTGTGGCGAGCCCGGGTAGCGCAGCAGGCGCCCGCTGCGGTTGAGCGACCGTACCTGGTCGACATACGCCTGCACCGGCGCGGGCAGCCCCGGCGCCTGCCAGAGCCGGCCGATGCCCTCCTGGAACTCCGCGGTCTTCAGCGCCGTCGGCGTGTCGAGCGGGTAGAGGCCGGCACCGGCATGCGTGTCGATGTACCAGAACGGCTTGTCCTTCTGCTGCAGGTGGCCGATCAGGTCGACCAGCACCATGTGCTTGAGCACGTCGGCATGGTTGCCGGCATGGAAGGCGTGGCGGTAGCTGAGCAACCCCGGTCAGCCGCTCAGCCGGTCACGCCGATGTTCCACGGCACGAACTCGTGGTCGCCCAGGCCGAGCAGTTCGCTCTTGCTCCGCTCGCCGGAACAGGTACGCAGGATGTGCTCGAAGATCTCCTGCCCCATTTCCTGCAGGGTATGGCTGCCGTCCAGGATGCCGCCGCAGTTGATGTCCATGTCTTCGGTGAGCCGGGTGTACATCGGCGTGTTGGTGGCGAGCTTGATCGACGGCACTGGCTTGGCGCCGAACATCGAACCACGCCCGGTGGTGAAGCAGATCACGTTCGCACCGCCGGCGATCTGGCCGGTGGCCGAGACCGGGTCGAAGCCGGGCGTGTCCATGAATACGAAGCCCTTCTGGGTCACCGGCTCTGCATAGCGGTAGACCTCCATCAGCGGCCCGGTGCCGCCCTTCATCGACGATCCGAGCGACTTCTCGAAGATGTTGGCCAGGCCACCCGACTGGTTGCCCGGGCTGACCACGCCGTTGATCTGCGTGTCGCGGCCGGGCGTGTATTCGTCCTTCCACCAGCGGATGCGCTCGATCAGCTTCTCGCCGACTTCCTTCGAGCGCGCGCGCGCGGTGAGCGTATGCTCGACGCCGTAGATCTCGGGCGTCTCCGACAGGATCGCGGTGCCGCCATGGCGCACCAGCAGGTCCATCGCCGCGCCCAGTGCCGGGTTGGCGGTGATCGACGAGAAGCCGTCCGAACCGCCGCACTGCAGGCCGACGGTGATGTGGCTCGCCGGCACTTTCGTGCGCGTGACCTTGTTCGCCTCGGGCAGCATCGACTTCACGGCGGCGATGCCGGCGGCGATCGTCTTGGTGGTGCCGCCTTCGTCCTGCATCACGAAGGTGTGCAGGCGGGCACCGGCATTGAGCTTCTGCTCGGCCAGCAGCTTGTTCACCTGGTTGCGTTCGCAGCCGAGGCCCACGATCAGTGCGCCGGCGAGGTTGGCGTGCAGGGCGTAGCCCGCCATCGTCCTGCGCAGCAGGTCCATCGGCTCGCCGGTCATCTCCATGCCGCAGCCGGTGCCGTGCGCGAAGGCGACCACGCCGTCGACGTTCGGATACTCCGCGAGGCGCTCCGGCGTGAAGTGTTCGGCGATCTTGTGCGCGACCGTCGCCGAGCAGTTGACCGTCGACAGCACGCCGATGAAGTTGCGGGTGGCGACCTGCCCGTTCTCGCGCACGATGCCCATGAACGTCGCCCGTTCGGCTTCCGGGATCATCTCGACCGGCTTGTAGTCGCGCGTGTACGCATAGTCGCGCTGGTACTCGCGGAACTCCATGTTGTGCGAGTGGACGTAGGCCCCGGCGGGGATATCCGCCGAGGCGAAGCCGATGGTGACGTTGTACTTGCGGATCGGCTCGTCCTTCACGATCGCGCGCGCGGCGATCTTGTGGCCGGCGGGCACCTGCCCGCGGCTGGTCAGGCCACCGTCGAGCTTCGCGCCCAGTTCGATCGGCGTGCGTGCGATCAGCACGTTGTCGTCCGGATGCAGGCGGATGGTCGGGCCGGCGGCGGGGCGCTGGTTGATCTTGATCATGGCTGAACCTCTGGCTGGAGTCTGGGGCGATCTTGCGGGGCCGGGACGTTAATCTAACATGGTCGGCACTCGCGGCCCGCGGGGCAGGATCACGCGGGAACGATCACGGCCGGGGCGAGTCCGATGCGGCGTGCGCGGCGTGCGAACTTCCGGTCGTCGAAGGAGGCGACGGCGGTGCAGGTACGATAACTCGCGTGATGCAGGGCATCCGTGAAGTCCAGGCCTGCGTCCATGTTCGCAACGGCCTGCGCGACCGCGACGCGATCCTCCACGTCGGCTTGCGGCAATTCGAGCACGTGGCGCAGGACCGCGTGGACGTCTTCGAGCGTGAGCCCGTAGTAGCCCCGCATCAGCCATTCCAGTTCGAGCAGCACTGTCTTGCTGATCATCAGGGACTGCCCGGACTCGATCAATCGCCGGGCTGCCTCGCGCTGGAGGCCTGCCTCTGCATCGCTCGCATCCGCTATGTAGTAGCGGGCGAGGACGTTCGTGTCCAGACCGATCATCGTCCGAGCAGATCGGCCGGATCGAAGTCGGCGGGAACCTGGGCCCTTGCGCTCCTGACGAGGCCGAATCCGCTGCCTGTAGCGCCGGACGGGGTGCTCTTGACCCGCAACTCGACCCGATCGCCGACGCATACGAACTCGATGCGACTGCCCTGGCGGATGCCGAGCTGGCGCCGGATTTCCTTCGGGATCGTCACCTGCCCCTTGCTGGTGACTGAGGTGGAATCCATCGGGCACTCCAAAAGTATTACTTGGTAATGCTAGTCCGGTCAGCCGCATCCTGCAACACCCGGAACCGCCGCCCAGCGCACGATTCCCGACCTCCGGTGTTCATGCCCATGCGGCCGCGATCAACACCACGAGTAATCCGCCGGACACCTTCAGCCGCAAACCGGGGGCCAGCCCGCGCAGCGCATAGTGCAGCGCACCCATCGTCGCGGCGGCGATCGCCGGCCAGGCCAGCCCGTAGAGCAGCACGGCGGCGACGATGGCGGACGGGTCTGCCGGGCCGGCGCTGTCCGGGGGCGCGCCACCGGCGGCGTGCGTGGCGATCCACGGCCACGCGTTCCAGCAGAGCAGCCCGGACAGCAGGAAGCCGATGACCGCCTCGACCGCGACCGGCGGATCGAGCAGCGGCGCGCGGGCGGAGGCGGGTTCCTCGGGTTCGTCACTCATCATGCGCCTTCGTTCAGGTGGCAGGCCGACCGGCGCCCCGGCGCGATCTCCCGCAGTGCCGGCGCCTCGACCGCGCAGCGTGGCATCGCATGCGGACAGCGGGGATGGAAATGGCAGCCCGGGGGCGGCGCCAGGGGAGAGGGGATCTCGCCGCGCACCGGCTGGTACTGGCGACGGCGCAGCGCCAGCGTCGGCACCTCCGACAGCAGTGCCTGCGTGTACGGATGGTTCGGTGCCGCGAACAGCTCGCCCGCCGGGGCGGACTCGACGATGCGGCCGAGGTACATGATCAGCACCCGGTCGGCGAGGTGGCGGATCACGCCGAGGTCATGGCTGATGAACAGGTAGGTCAGTCCGAGGTCGGCACGCAGCTGCATGAACAGGTTGAGCACCTGCGCCTGGATGGACACGTCCAGCGCGGCCACCGCCTCGTCGCAGACCAGCAGTTCCGGCCGTACCGCCAGCGCGCGGGCGATGCCGATCCGGCTGCGCTGGCCGCCGGAGAACTGGTGCGGCCAGCGCCGCTTCGCCGCCGGATCGAGCCCGACCTGGCGCAGCATCGTGTCGACCAGTTCCTCCTTCCGTGCCCGGTCGACCTGCCCGTGCGCGAGCGGTGCCTCGGCGATGATGTCGTCGACGCGCATGCGCGGATCGAGCGACGCGAACGCATCCTGGAAGATCATCTGCACCTTGAGTTCGGTGGCGGTCTTCTCGGCGGGGGCCATCGCGGCGATCGACCGGCCCTGCCACAGTCGGTCGCCACGCCCCGGTTCGAGGATGCCCGCGGCGATGCGTGCCAGCGTCGACTTGCCGCAGCCGGATTCCCCCGCCAGTCCGACCACTTCGCCACGCATCAGCGACAGGTCGACCTGGTCGACCGCGTGCACGACCTGCGCGGCCAGGCCGGCGCCGAAGCGGTTCGCGATGCGTGCGGCGAGGTCGAGCGGGCGCTCGAAGCGGCGCTCGATGCCGCGCAGTTCGAGCAGCGGGACGTCCGGGGTCATCGGCCTGCCTGCGCCGGCAGCGGCACCGGATTCCAGCAGCGAACCGCGCGTGCGGCCACGGCTTCATCGGCCGGCGCCTCGAGCGGCGGCATCCCGGCGCAGCGCTCGATCGCCCGCGTGCAGCGCGCACGGAAGGCGCAACCCGACGGCAGGTCGACCGGGGAGGGCGCATTGCCCGGGATCTGC
>JAIENF010000247.1 GCA_019751575.1 Burkholderiales bacterium | reverse complement strand
GATCAGCGCCGAGCACGGCATCGGACAGGCCAAGGTGGCCGAACTGCCGCACTACAAGAGCGCGGTCGAGCTCGAGGTGATGCGCCGGCTCAAGGCGGTGCTCGACCCGCAGGGGATCATGAACCCTGGCAAGGTGATCTGACGCGGGCGTGGTAGTGCCGACGGTGATCAGTCTGGCGGGCGCCAGGCAGGGCTGAGCGCCCGCCCGCAGCGCTAGAGCTTCCCGCCGTAAAGCTTCATCGCGTTGCCACTGCAGATCAGTGCCCGGTCGGCGGATGACAGCCGCCGCACCGCCTTCAGCCGCTCCAGCGGATTCTCCTCGCCCATGTCGAACGGTGCGTCTGTCCCGAGCACCACCCGGTCTGCGCCGACGCGCTCTATCAGGTAGCGCAGCGCGGCCTCGTCATGCACCAGCGCGTCGTACCAGAACCGGCGCAGCATCTTCTCGGGGGACGTGCGGGTGTCCTGCTTCGTGTCCTTGCGCACCTTGTGCCCATGCACGAAGCGCCCGATCTGGTACGGGATGTAGCCGCCGCCGTGCGCGAGCACGATCTTCAGCGTCTTCAGGTCGTCTAGGGCGCCACTGAACATCAGGTTCGCGGCCATGATCGTGCTGTGCAGCGGATTGCCGATCAGGTTCCTGAGGTGGTAGTTCTCGGTGCCGCACTCCGCATGGGCCGCGTTCGGATGGGCGAACATGAAGACCTTGAGGTCCTGCATCCGCCGCAGTACCGGACGGAAGCGCTGCTCCGACAGCTGTGCCTGTTCGACCGAGGTGCCCAGCTGCACGGACCTGAAGCCATGGTCGCGCACGATCCGCTCCAGCTCGGCGATCGCCGCGTCCGGATGCTGCATCGGCAGCGTTCCCATGCCTTTCAGGCGGTCGGGATAGGCGGCGACCATGCGCGCGATCCCGTCGTTGGTGATGCGGGCAGCCTCGGCTGCCGCGTCGACACCGAGCCAGTACATCATAACTACCGGGGCGGGCGAGATGAACGACAGGTCGAGTCCCTTCCGGTCCATGCCAGCCACCTTCACGGCCGGGTCGGAGAATTCCTCGTAGATGGGGAAGCCATGCCCACCCTCGCGCGCGATCTTCCGGCCGCCGTCGCGTGACTCGATCGTCATCTGGAAGCGCGCGGGGTCGCGCTCGATCGCCTGCAGCAGTTCCGTCGGGACGACATGGCTGTGCACGTCGATCCGGCGCATGGCGCTGGCCGGCCTTCCTGACGGGCGCCTTGCGGCCTTCTTCGCCGGCTTCCTTGCCACCTTGCTGTTCGCTGCCATCCCGCTTGCTCCTTCGGTTGAATGTTTCGGCCTGCATGCCGGCAGCGCCCCGCGAAACCCTGCGCTTCGCTAAAGGAAGGCTTCCGGCGGCCGATAGCCTACCTGAACGGCGTCACCTGCCTCCATGCGGCAGGCCCGCCGGCCGGTGCAGCCTCCGTTGCCCCATCCCCGCCCGGGAGCTGTTGATGTTCAGGCTGTTGCGTTACTTTTCCGTTGCCAGTCTGCTGTCCATCGCGCTTGCGGCACTGCTGCTCGGTGCCCTCTATCGTCAGGTGGCGCTGGGAAATCTCCTGTCGATGGGGGAGCACCACAACCTGGAGCTTGCCTATTCGCTGTCCAATGCGATGCGCGCGGAAACCGATGCGCTGCTGCAGCCGGACGAGCCAGATGCAGACCCGGCACTGCGCGATGCGCGGCTCGAATCGTACTCGCGCTCGGTGCTGAAGTTGACGCGCGAGCTGTCAGTGGTGAAGGTCAAGATCTACGACCTGAACGGCAGGACCGTCTTCTCCAGCGAGGCGAGGCAGATCGGCGAGGACCGGTCCGGCAACCAGGGCTTCAGGCAGGCGCTGCGCGGGCAGACGGCGAGCGAACTCACGCACCGGGATCAGTTCAGTGCCTTCGATCGCACCATCGTCAACCGCGACCTGCTGGCGTCCTACGTACCCATCTGGCACGAAGACCGGCGGGAAGTGCAGGCGGTGTTCGAGATCTACGAAGACATCACGCCACTGCTCGCGGAGCTGTCGCGGACGCAACGCCACATAATGTCCGGCGTGGTGCTGGTGCTGCTAGGGCTTTACGCCATCCTGTTCATGATCGTGCGCCATGCGGATCGGATCCTGCGCCGGCAGCACGTCGAAGGAATGGCCCAGACACAACAGCTCGAGACGGCGCGCGACACCCTGGAGCAGCGCGTGCTCGAGCGCACGCAGGCCCTGGAGGGCGTCAATGATTCCCTGAAGGCAGAGATCTCGGAGCGCGAGCGCACGCAGGCACGGCTGATCGAGGCACGCCTGGCTGCCGAAGAGGCCAGCAAGGCGAAGTCGCAGTTCCTGGCCAACATGAGCCATGAGATACGCACGCCGATGAACGGCGTCCTTGGCATGACGGAGCTGCTGCTGGATGCGGGCCTGGACGACACCCAGCGACACTATGCGCAGACCATCCGCAGCTCTGCAGAGTCCCTGCTCCGCATCATCAACGACATCCTCGACTTCTCGAAGATCGAAGCCGGGCGGCTGGAACTGGACCCGTCCGAAGTCGGACTGGGTGCGCTGTGCGCGGAGGCGCTGCAGTTGATGGGCCCCAGCGCGGGCCAGAAGCAGCTGGCGCTCGACTGCACGATCGCCGACGGCGTCCCGGCCAGCGTGCGTGCCGATCGGGTTCGGCTGATGCAGGTGCTGCTGAACCTGCTCGGCAACGCGATCAAGTTCACCCCGGCCGGCTCGGTGAAGCTCGGCATCGCGCGCGTGGACGAGCCGGCGACGAGCGGCGATGACTGCCTGATCCGCTTCAGCGTGACCGACAGTGGCATAGGTATCAGCGACGAAGCACAGGCGAGGTTGTTCCGCGCATTCTCGCAGGCGGATGGATCGACCACGCGTCGGTTCGGCGGGACCGGGCTCGGTCTTGCGGTGAGCAAGCAGCTGTGTGAAATGATGGGCGGCGACATCGGCCTGCGCAGCGAATCCGGCAAGGGGTCGACATTCTGGTTCACGATCAGGGCGCCGATACTGGATGCCACGCAGGCTTCCACCGTGCGCGCCGATCCGTTGCCCGTCATCCCGGATCGCGCGGCCGAGACCCTGCCGCCGGTGTCCCGTTCAGGCCCGCGCGTGCTGCTGGCGGAGGACAGTGCCGTGAATGCCGAGATCGCCCGTGCGGTGCTCAAGGCAGCCGGTTGCCGAGTCACCGCCGTGGCCAATGGCCGGCTTGCGGTCGAGGCCTGGCGCAGCCAGCCGTTCGACGTGGTGCTGATGGACTGCCAGATGCCGGAACTGGACGGCTTCGGCGCGACACGCGAGATCCGCGCGCTGGAGGCAGGTGCATCGGTGCGGGTGCCGATCATCGCGCTGACCGCCAATGCGATGGAAGGCGACCGCGAACGCTGCCTGGCTGCCGGCATGGACGACTACCTGTCGAAACCGTTCAAGCGGGCGCAACTGCATGCGGTGATCGCCCGCTGGGTTCCTGCAGGCGGGTCGGTCTCCGGTCTCGCATCGCCATCCGCGGGCGATGCCGGGCCGTCCGGCGCCGATCCAGGGACGTGGCGTACAGGTCAGAGCGGGCTGCCGTCGCGCTCGATCGCCACCTCCGGCGACAGCGTCCCGGCGAGCGTCGCATGCAGGTAGCAGGTCACTGCCGCGATCTTCTGCAAGCGCTCGAATAGCTCGTCTGCCGCGCCACCGTTCAGGAACAGGTGCGTGTCGACCGGCAGTGCGCGGCCGGCAAGCGTGCCCGCCGCGAGGCTGCCCTCGAGCGCGAACGGCGTGTACTGCACGATGCGCACCCCGCGGATGTCCATCTTCATGTTCTCGATGTAGCGCGACAGCTGCGTCATGTAGCAGAACACGATACCCGCGGACAGCAGCGACAGGCCGCATGGCCCCTGGTCGCCGGCATCGCCGGTGCCGGCGCGCTCGTCGGTGCGCAGCGCGAAATGGCTGGCAGCGGGAAGGTCGAGATACGTGTCGGTCTCGGTGACGCCGGCGCGATGCAGAAGGTGGCTGTTGCCGACGATCAGTCGCAGCACGCGACCGGTGGGCGAGGCCTGCGCCGGCTGCGATACCCCGGGACGCTGTTCGCCGGTGCGCAGGATGAGCGGCTGCAGCGGGTCCGGACCACCGACCGGCCGTGGCGGCTTCGCATGCACCAGGTAGGGATCGGGCGCATCGGAGGCGGTGGATGAGGGCAGCGCGTGCACTGCGCGGCGGCGGCCGTTGACATAGATCGCGAAGGTGTTCTCGAGCGGCGTGCGCAGCGCGGCCAGCGCCGGCGAGGCGGCGACCGCGCGATCGACCCAGGCGCGCAGGGTGGCCGCGTCTGCGGAAGACTTCACCTTCACCGTGATCCGCGTGGGTTCCGCCTGGCCGACGGCATCACCGCGCACGAAGGAACCGGTCAGGCTGTAGCGGTTGTCCAGATGGATCTGGATGTCGTCGAACGCGATGCCCGAGGCCGCGGCGGTCGCGAGCAGGCGGTTGTGCAGGTCGCCGTGCAGGCCCGCGTTGAACACACCGAGCGGGAAGGGCGCGAGGTCGGTGCCGGACAGGTGCCTGCCTTCGTCGCTGGTGATGCGCCATGCGCTGCCGGTCTTGCCCTCGGAGACCACCGCTTCCTTCTGGTGGTGGGCCATCTGGCGCGCCTCGACGGTGAACACGTCGAGCCCCGCGAGGTTGCGGACTACCGCGGGCCGGGCCGTGCCCTGGCGGACGCGGAAGGCGAGCGGATCGCCGAATCCGTCGATGGTGTCGTGCGCGTTCGCGGCCATGGATATTCCTTCGCTTCAGGCGGTTGGCGGCAGGCTGGCGCGCGTGCGTATCAGCGCGCTCTTGTCCATCTGGAACACCAGTTCGTCGCGCTGGTTGTAGACGAGGTCGCGGAACACCACCAGGCCTCGGTCGGGTTTCGACGTCTCACGCTTGGACAGCACCTCGACTTCCGTGCGGATCGTGTCGCCGATGCGCACCGGCGCGAAGAAGCGGCCGCCGTCGAGCGCCAGCAGCCCGACCACCGACGTCCGGAACAGGCTTTCGGTCATGCCGGTGGAGAACGACATGATCAGGTGGCTCGGGCAGATGCGGCCGCCATAGGTCGTCTTGCGCGCGAATTCCTCGTCGATGAAGAGCGGCACGTGGTAGCCGACCAGCGCGCAGAACAGCGAATGGTCTCCTTCGGTGATGGTGCGGCTGTAGGTGGGGTAGCGTGCACCGACGTCAAAGTCTTCGTAGTAGGATGTCATCGTGATCACAGTTCGAAAGGCGGGGACGACCTTGGACCGATTGTATGCCCGTGGCGCGACGCCCATCTTCGCCCATCGCTCCCTTGCCGCAGCGGCCCTCGTGGCGCTGTTGCCGCTCTATGT
>JAIENF010000100.1 GCA_019751575.1 Burkholderiales bacterium | reverse complement strand
GCCACGATGTTGATGATCTTGATCAGCGGATTGACCGCCGGACCGGCCGTGTCCTTGTAAGGATCGCCCACGGTGTCACCGGTGACCGCCGCCTTGTGGGCATCCGACCCCTTGCCGCCGTGGTGGCCTTCCTCGATGTACTTCTTCGCATTGTCCCAGGCGCCGCCACCGGTGGTCATCGAGATCGCGACGAACAGTCCGGTGACGATGCAGCCCATCAGCAGGCCGCCGAGCGCGATCGGCCCGAGCAGGAAGCCGACGGCGATCGGGATCAGCACCGGCAGCAGCGACGGCACCATCATCTCCTTGATCGCTGCCTTGGTGAGCATGTCGACCGCGCGCGAATAATCGGGCTTGGCCGTGCCTTCCATGATGCCGGGGATCTCCTTGAACTGGCGCCGGACCTCGACCACCACCGCGCTCGCGGAACGGCCGACGGCCTCCATCGCCATCGCGCCGAACAGGAACGGGATCAGGCCGCCGATGAACAGCCCGATGATCACCATCGGATCGGACAGGCTGAAGGTGAAGGTCACCCCCGGATTGGTGATCTCGAGCTTGTGCGTGTAGTCGGCGAACAGCACCAGCGCCGCGAGGCCGGCCGAGCCGATCGCATAGCCCTTGGTCACCGCCTTCGTCGTGTTGCCCACGGCATCCAGCGGATCGGTGATCGCACGCACCGAGGCCGGCATCTCGGACATCTCGGCGATGCCGCCCGCGTTGTCGGTGATCGGACCGTAGGCGTCCAGCGCGACGATCACGCCGGTCATCGACAGCATCGCCGTGGCCGAGATCGCGATGCCGTACAGCCCGCCCAGCGCGTAGGCGCCCCAGATCGCGAGGCAGACCGCCAGCACCGGCGCCGCGGTCGCCTTCATCGAGATGCCGATGCCGGCGATGATGTTGGTCGCGTGGCCGGTGGTGCAGGCCTGCGCCACGTGGCGCACCGGCGCGTACTCGGTGGCGGTGTAGTACTCGGTGATCACCACCATCGCCGCGGTCAGGGCCAGGCCGATGAGCGCGCAGAAGAACAGCGGCATCGCGCCGCCTGAGGCGCCCGACATCATCGACATGGTGATCGGGTAGAAGGCGACCGCCGACAGCGCGCCGGCCACGATCACGCCCTTGTAGAGCGCATTCATGATCTTGCCGCCCGGGGAGGCCTTGACGAAGAAGCAGCCGATGATCGATGCGATGATCGACGCACCGCCGAGCACCAGGGGATAGAGCACCGCGTTCGGACCGAGGTCGGCGGCGAACATCGCGCCCACCAGCATCGTGGCGATCACGGTCACCGCGTAGGTCTCGAACAGGTCGGCGGCCATGCCGGCGCAATCGCCGACGTTGTCGCCGACGTTGTCGGCGATCACCGCCGGGTTGCGCGGGTCATCCTCGGGGATGCCGGCCTCCACCTTGCCCACGAGGTCGGCGCCGACGTCCGCGCCCTTCGTGAAGATGCCGCCGCCGAGGCGGGCGAAGATCGAGATCAGCGAGCTGCCGAAGGCCAGCCCGATCATCGCGTTGAGCACCGTGGTGTTCACGTCGTAGCCCATGCCGACCAGGATCGCGAAGTAGCCGGCGACCGAAAGCAGGCCGAGCCCGACGACCAGCATGCCGGTGATCGCCCCGCCGCGGAACGCCACGGCCAGCGCCTCGTCGAGGCCGGTCCGGGCGGCCTCGGCGGTGCGGATGTTCGCGCGCACCGAGACGTTCATGCCGATGTAGCCGGCCGCGCCCGAGAACACCGCGCCGACCAGGAAGCCGAAGGCGGTCAGCCATGACAGCACGAAGCCGATCAGCACGAACAGCACGGCGCCGACGGCAGCGATCGTCGTGTACTGCCGGTTCAGGTAGGCGGCGGCACCTGCCTGGACCGCCGCGGCGATCTCCCGCATTCGATCGTTGCCAGTCGGCTGCCTGAGGATCCACTGGGTCGACACGACCCCGTAGATGATCGCGGCGAGCGAACATGCCAATGCAAACCACAATGGTGCGGCCATCTGGAACTCCCCCTCGTCTGTTCTCGGTTCGAACTGCCTGAAACAACGTGTGTCGCGTGCCTGGTGCAGCGGTGATGCAAACGATGATTCCGACGATGAATCCGACGACTGCCGTCCCGCGCTCGATCAGGCTTCGAACGGCGCGAGCTTCTTCTTGATGGAGATGTTCTTGAGGCGCACGTAGGCGGGCAGCCCGTTGCTGAACTTCAGGCCCGCCTCGCCGCGGATGAGCGGCTGCAGGTATGTGCGCGCGCGCGCGGTGATGCCGAAACCGTCGCGGCTGATGAAGCCGCGGGGCAGCATGTGCTCCCGGTTCGCCACCCGGGCCAGCGGCACTTCGCCCAGTTTCCAGCGGTATGGCCGGTCGGAGATGCGCTCGATCGAGATCATCACCCCCGACGCGCCGCGCAGCGCAGCCTGCACTGCCGCGCGGCCGACGGCGTAGGCCTGCTCCACGTCCGTCTTCGACGCGATGTGCCGGGCGGCACGCTGCAGGTAGTCAGCCAGCGCGAAGTGGTGCTTGTGGCCGAGCCGGTCGCTCACCCTGCGGGCGATCAGTTCGCCCGCACCCCCCAGCTGGGCATTGCCGAACGAGTCGCGCAGGCCCGACTCGGACAGGAACTTCCCGCCTGCATCGCGCAGGCCTTCGGACACGCCGATGCAACAGTAGCCGCGGGTCTTCACGAGATGGTCGACCCGCGCGATGAAGCGCGCTTCGTCGAACGGCACCTCGGGGAACAGCAGCACGAGCGGGATCGGATGGTCCTCGTCGTCGGCCATGCCGATGGCCGCGGTGATCCAGCCGGCGTGGCGGCCCATGACCTCGAACACGAACACCCGGGTCGAGTTGCTGGCCATCGAGGCGACGTCGAAGGCCGCCTCGCGCATCGAGGTCGCGACATACTTGGCCACCGATCCGAAGCCGGGGCAGTTGTCGGTGCCTGCGAGGTCGTTGTCGATCGTCTTGGGCACCTGCACGCAGGACAGCGGGTAGCCCATCGCCGACGACACCTGCGCCATCTTCAGGCAGGTGTCCGCCGAATCGTTGCCGCCGTTGTAGAAGAAGTAGCGGATGTCGTGCGCGCGGAACACGTCGACCAGCCGCGTGTACTGCGCCCGGTGCTCATCGATGCCCTTGAGCTTGTAGCGGCAGGAGCCGAAGGCACCGCCGGGCGTGCGGACCAGCGCGCGGATCGCCGACGCACTTTCGCGGCTGGTGTCGATCAGGTCTTCGTTCAGCGCGCCGATGATGCCGTCGCGCCCGGCGAAGACCTTGCCGATCTTCGCCGGATGCCGGCGCGCGGTTTCGATCACGCCCGCAGCCGAGGCGTTGATGACTGCGGTCACGCCCCCGGACTGGGCGTAGAAGGCGTTAGCCGGCATTGCCCTCGCCGGTGCCCATCGCCGCGAGCAGTCGGCGGCCGATCTCGTCGACGGCACCGACGCCGGCGATGCAGGCGTAACGGGGCGCGCCGGCTTCGCCGGTCTTCGACCAGCCGAGGTAGTAGTCGACCAGCGGGCGGGTCTGGCGCTGGTATACGTCGAGCCGGTTGCGGACGGTCTCTTCCCGGTCGTCGTCGCGCTGGATGAGCGGCTCGCCGGTGATGTCGTCCTTGCCCGCCGTCTTCGGCGGTGCGTAGGTCTCGTGGTAGGTACGTCCCGAGGCGGGATGCACGCGGCGCCCGCTGACCCGGGTGATGATCTCGGCGTCGTCCACGGCGATCTCGAGCACGTGGTCGATCGCGACGCCGGCCGCGCGCATCGCGTCGGCCTGGGGGATCGTGCGCGGGAACCCGTCGAACAGGTAACCCGCCCTGCAGTCGTCGGCAGTCAGGCGATCCTTCACGAGGCCGATGATGATCTCGTCGGACACCAGTTCGCCCGCGTCCATCACCTTCTTCGCCGCGAGCCCCAGCGGCGTGCCGGCCTTGACGGCGGCGCGCAGCATGTCGCCGGTGGAGATCTGGGGGATGTGGAAGCGGTCGCGCAGGAACGCGGCCTGGGTTCCCTTGCCAGCCCCCGGGGGCCCTAACAGGAGTATGCGCATGGTCGAAAAACACTCCTCCGGTGTTGAGCCCGGCCGGAGCTACTCCTCTGGTCGTTGCCCGGGCAGCGCCGCGGGCGGTGGTACCGATGGGTGGACGTATCCGCGCGCATTCGTGTTCCCCGCCAGGCGCCGAGCCCGGGGAAATCCTCGCTGCGCGTGCAACCGACTGCCCGGATCACCCTGCAGGGCGCGCCTGAATCGTCCACTTCTAGGGGTGAAACCGTGGATTCGCCATCGATTATACGCAACGGCCCCGGCTGCGGCGAGTCCGCGCCGGACGGGTGCCCGCGCGTCCGCCCGCTTGCCGCCGGTCAGCCGTCGTTGCCTGCGGCCAGGGCTTCGCGCACCCGTGCCAGGTCGGCCGGCGTATCCACGCCCGCCGCCGGGATGCCCTCGGTGGCCTCGACCACGATCGGCTCGCCATGCCACAGCGCACGCAGCTGCTCGAGCGATTCGAACTGCTCGATCGGTGCGGGCGGCAGCGCGGACAGCCTGCGCAGCGCGGCGGCGCGGTAGGCGTACAGGCCGACATGGCGGAAGACCGGCAGGCCCGGCGGGAGCGGCAGGTGCGCAGCGCCGGCATCGGTCGCGGGCGCGATCGCCGGCGCCGCCCCGGCAAAGGCGTCGCGTGCGTACGGGATCGGGGCCCGGCTGAAGTACAGGGCGAAGCCCCGCCGGTCGAGCACCACCTTGACCACGTTCGGATCGAACATCTCGCGCAGCGAGTGCAGTGCATGGCAGGCGGTGGCGATGGAGGCGCCCGGCGTGGCGTGCAGGCGGCGCGCGACGGCGGCGATCAGCGCCGGGTCGATCAGCGGTTCGTCGCCCTGCACGTTCACCACGATGGTGTCGTCGCTCCATCCGCGCTGCCGGGACAGCTCCGCGATGCGATCGGTGCCGGACGGATGATCGCTTCGGGTGAGCGCGGCCTGGATGCCGTGTGCCGTGGCGGCGGCGACGATGGACGCATCGTCGGTGGCGATCCAGACCTCGCGCGCGCCGCTGGCGGCCGCACGTTCGGCGACCCGGACCACCATCGGCCGGCCGCCGAGGTCGGCCAGCGGCTTCGCCGGCAGGCGGGTGGACGCCAGCCTTGCCGGAATGGCGGCGACGAAGCCGGTCACCCGCGGCGCAACGCGTCGAGTTCGTCGGACGAGAGCTTGCGGGCTTCGTCCTCGAGCATGATCGGAATGCCGTCCCGGATCGGGTAGGCGAGGCCCGCGCCCTGCGACAGCAGTTCCTGCCTGCCGCGATCGTAGGTGAGGCTTCCCTTGGTGACCGGGCAGACCAGGATTTCCAGCAGTTTCGCGTCCATGT
>JAIENF010000307.1 GCA_019751575.1 Burkholderiales bacterium | reverse complement strand
GGCACGCTGAATGCAGTCGCTGTGGAGGGCCGGCGGGCGGCTGGCTTGCGCGTGGCCATCAGGGTGCGTTGGCCAGGGCTTCGTGGCCATCGTCCAGCGCGTCGCCGAACAGGCTTGCCTGCCTGGCTGCGGCGCCCGCCGGACGGGGGGTACGCGCAGTCGGCGGCAGGCCGCTGCGCCGGCTGCCATGGCGCTGCTGGATCATGTCGGCCTCTGCGCGCGCGTCGGCCCGGCGCCGCACGGAGGCGATGCGTTCGCGCGCCTCGCGATAGGCGGTGGCGTGGTCCACCACCGGCATCGGATAGTCCTTTCCGACGATGCAGCCCGCCTCGCGCTGCACGGAGAGGGGCATCGCGTGCGGCTCGGCCAGGTGCCGCGCCGGCACCCGCGCCAGCGCCGGCAGTTCGGCGCGGATGAACACGCCGGCCGGATCGTGGTCCAGCACCTGCTTTGCCGGTGAATAGATGCGCAGGGTATTGATGCCGGTGGTACCCGACTGCATCTGGAACTGGCTGTAGTGGATGCCCGGTTCGAAATCGAGGAAGGCACGGGCCAGGAAAGGCGCGGTGTGCCGCCAGTGCAGCCACAGGTGATGGGACGCGAACGACACCAGCATCGCGCGCATGCGGAAGTTGATCCATCCGCAGCGGGCGAGTGCATGCATGCAGGCATCGACCATCGGATAGCCGGTTTCGCCCTGCTGCCAGGCGAGCAGCCGCGCGGCCGCTTCACTGCCGGGCCGTGGCGGCAGGGCATCGCGCAGTCCGTCGCAGGCGCGTGCGAAGTTCTCGAATTCGATGCGCGGCTCGTCTTCCAGCTTCTGCATGAAGTGGCAGTGCCAGCGCAGGCGGCCCTGGAACGAATGCAGGGACGCGGCCCAGCGGGCATCGACCTCGTCGCCCGCCGCGCGCAGCGCGCGTACCTCCCGCGCGCGCGCGGCGGCCGCCTGGGCCACCCGGCGCATCGAGATCGAACCCCATGCGAGATGCGGGGACAGTCGCGAGCAGCGCTCGAAGGCGGTCACCGGGCTGGACATGCCGCGCCGGTAGTCGACACCGCGCACGGCCAGGAACCCGGCCAGCGTCGCATGGGCTTCCGGTTCGCCGCCGCGCTGGGCATCCGGGCGCGACGAGCGGGCCAGCCCGATGTCTTCCGCAGCCAGCCGGCGCCCGTGGTCCAGGCCTGCGGGCCCTGCCATCCGCTGCGGCGCTTCCGCCACCGGTTCGCTCATCCGCTGCGTCCATCGGCGCGCCCATCCATCCCGGCTCTTCAACCGGCGAACCACGCCGGTCTGCGCAATCTCGGTCCATGCCACGCCATTCGCGCGGCACCAGCGCCCGACCGCCAGGTCACGGTCGAAGGTGATCCGGTTGCCGGTCTCTTCATGGCTCCACAGCGCATCGAACGCCGTCTGCCGGTGCAGCGCATCGAGCACCTGCGGCAGTTCGCCGGTGCGCAGGGTCAGCGGGATGCCGCGCCTTCGGAGCTGGTCATCGAGTGCAGCGAGGCAGTCGTCGATGAACGCGAAATGCGCCGGGTCGAACTCGGCGCTGGCCAGCAGCGAGGGTTCATGCACGTACAGCGCGACCACCGCGCCGCGCGCCGCGGCACGGGCGAGCGGTCGATGATCGTCGATGCGCAGGTCGCGCTTGAACCAGACAACGGAGGTCGCCACGGTCGGGGGGTGTCGGAACGGGCCGCAGAGTCTATGCGCGGTCGGCGGCCGCGGGCCCGTGCGGAGGCTTGTCCGGGCGGACGGTGCGCCCGGTTCGCCGGGCGCCCTGGCCTCGGCGGCCTCGGCGGCCGCGCACGGCAAGTGCCGACTCGCGCTACCCTCGCCACCTGTCCAACCGCCTGCCCAGGAGCCTGCCTTGCACAAACCCATCCGTCGTATCGTCACCGGACACGATGCCAAGGGCGTCGCCATCGTCGTCGAGGACCGCGACGCGCCGAACGTGCGTACCGTCGAGCTGCGTGGCGGCCTGACCATGAGCGAACTGTGGGTGAGCGATCGTTCGCCGATGGCCATCGATGCACCGGACGCCACGGCGTCGGTGAAGACGCTGCAGCCGCCGGCTGGCGGCAACGTGTTCCGCGTCGTGCGTTTTCCGCCGGAGAAGACCTTCATCCACAACCTGACCGGCGAGAAGGCACGGGCGGCATTCGGTGCGGTCGGTTCCGCCGAGGCGTCGCAGCACACCGAGAACGTGCGCCATCCGCTGATGCACAAGACGAAGACGGTCGACTACGGCCTCGTGCTGGAAGGCGAGATCTGGCTGGTGCTGGACGACTCCGAAGTGCTCTGCCGCCAGGGCGACGTCATCATCCAGCGCGGGACCAACCATGCCTGGAGCAACCGGTCGGACAACGACTGCGCCGTCGCCTTCATCCTGATCGACGGCGAGCACGACAAGTAGGCCACCGCCGGCCGGCACACCTGCAGCGGCCCGGGTCGACCCGGGCCGCTCAGGCCAGTTCGAGCAGTTCCTGCATCGGGCGCACGTCCAGCGTGATGCCCACCTTGCGCCACTGCCCGATCTCTTCGCGCAGCAGTGCGGCGGTGAGCGGGTTGTCGGCAAGCCAGCGCGGCTCGAGCTTCAGCCGGTACTCGCCGCGCAGCACGCGTGCCTCGATCGTCGGCAACGCGATGTCCGCGCGCGCGCGGTAGAACATCGCGGCCAGGCGCAGCGACATCGTCGATGCGATGTCGGCCGGGGTCTCGAGCATGCCCTGCATCTTGTCGAGCGATCCGCGATGGGCGAGCGCGAGCGTGGCCAGCCGCCCCTGCTCGCTGCGCGAGAAGCCCGGCATGTCGGCGTTGCGGATGATGTATGCGGTGTGCTTGTGGTAGCCCGAATGGGCGACCGAGATGCCGATCTCGTGCAGGCGCGCCGCCCAGTCGAGCAGCTGGCCCGCGCTTGCTGCAGCCGGGGGATCGTCGGCCAGCAGGTCCTGCAGCAGCGCATGGGCCAGTGCACCCACGCGCCGGGCCTGCGCCGCGTCGACATGGTAGCGTTGCATGAACTGCTCGACGGTGAGGTCGCGCATGTCGCGGTGGTGGAACCGGCCGAGCATGTCGTACAGGATGCCCTGGCGCATCGCGCCGGTGGCCAGCGCCATGTGCGGCACCTGGAGCGCATCGAACACCGCGAGCATGATCGACAGCCCGCCAGGCAGCACCGGCACGCGGTCGGCGCGCAGGCCGGCCAGCGCGAGCGCGTCCAGCCGGTCGAGGGCGCCGATGCGGATCATCTGCGCCCTCAGCCGCTGCAGGCCGTCGAGCGTGATGCCGTTGTCGGTATAGCCGTTGAACTCGAGCAGGTCGCCGAGCGCGCGCGCGGTCCCCGAGGAGCCGATCGCATGCATCCACTCGCCATGGCGGAACGCCTTGCGGATGGTGTCCAGTTCGGTGGCTGCCGCCGTCTCGGCCGCGCGGAAGTTCGACTTGCTGAGCCGCCCGTCGGCGAAATGCCGCATCGAGAAGCTGACGCAGCCCATGTACAGGCTTTCCAGCTTCAGCGGTTCGAGTCCCGAGCCGATGATGCATTCGGTCGAGCCGCCGCCGATGTCCACCACCAGCCGCGGTTCCAGGGACGGCGGCAGGCCGTGCGCGACGCCCAGGTAGATCAGGCGCGCTTCCTCGCGCCCGGCGACGACTTCGATCGGGAAGCCCAGCGCCGCCTCGGCCTTGGCCAGGAATTCCTTCGCGTTCTTCGCCACGCGCAGCGTGTTGGTGCCGACCGCGCGCACTGCTTCCACCGGCATTCCGCGCAGGCGCTCGCCGAACTGGCGCAGCGCGTTGAGCCCGCGCTGCTGCGCAGCTTCATCGAGGCGCTTGTCGGGGCCCAGTCCGGCGCCGATCCGAACCGGCTCGCGCAGCGAATCCAGCGGGTAGACCTGCTCGCCGACGACCCGGGCGACCTGCAGGTGGAAGCTGTTGGAGCCGAGGTCGACGGCTGCCAGGGTGGACAACTGCGTCATCGCGCGCCCGTCCGTCCGGGCGCCGGGAACCGGTCGCGGCTGCCGGTCATTGCTCCACTTCGCGTTCGAGCTCTTCGGCGCTCACGTGGCGCACGTCCTTGCCCTTGATCAGGTAGACGACGTACTCGGACATGTTCTTCGCATGGTCGCCGATGCGCTCGATCGCCTTGGCGACCCAGAGGATCTCGAGCGACGAAGAGATGGTGCGCGGATCTTCCATCATGAAGGTGATCAGCTTGCGCACGATGGTCTTGAACTCTTCGTCGACCTGCTCGTCGAGCCGCACGACCTTGGCCGGCACCGCGATGTCGAGCCGCGCGAACGCGTCGAGCGACTGGCGCAGCATGTCCACCGCGATCTCGGACACGTTCTTGATCTCGCGGTAGCGCGGGATCTGCAGCGTGTCGCGCTCGTGCAGGTTCTTCGCCATGCGGGCGATCTTCGCCGCCTCGTCGCCGATCCGCTCGAGGTCGGTGATGGTCTTGATCACCGTGAGGATCATGCGCAGGTCGATCGCGGTCGGCTGGCGGCGGGCGATGATGTGGCTGCACTGCTCGTCGATCTCGATCTCGAGCGCGTTGACCCGGTGGTCGGCCTCGATGATGCGGTCGCACTGCTCGATGTTGCCGGTGGACAGCACCTCGATCGCGCTGGTGATCTGCTGCTCGACGATGCCACCCATCTGCAGCACGCGGGCGCGCACGGCTTCGAGTTCCGCGTCGAACTGCTTTGCGATGTGCTGGCTCATGTCGGTATCCCGTTGTCGGATGAAGGGTCACCGTTCAGGTTATCCCGGAAATGTGACACGAACATGGCGGCGGCGTCCGCCCAGGATGGCAAGGTCATCGCGACAGGGTGCGCACGCCGGCAGCCGAGGCGACCAGCGCCACGTCGGCCGGACGGCGGGCGAACAGGCCGTTGCAGACCACGCCGGCGATCTGGTTCAGCTCGGATTCGAGCGCGGCCGGGTCGTGCATCTTCAGGCCGGGGACGTCGAGGATCAGGTTGCCGTTGTCGGTGGTGAACCCGGTGCGCAGCGACGGTTGGCCGCCGAGCCGGGCCACCTGCCGGGCGACATGGCTGCGTGCCAGCGGCAGCACCTCGATCGGCAGGGGGAACCGGCCGAGCGTGCCGACCAGCTTCTTCTCGTCGACGATGCAGACGAACCGGCGCGCCACCGCGGCGACGATCTTCTCGCGGGTCAGCGCGCCGCCGCCGCCCTTGATCATGCGCAGGTGCTCGTCGATCTCGTCGGCGCCGTCGATGTAGACCGCGACCTCGTCGACGCTGTTCAGGTCGATCACCCGGATGCCGACGGCCTTCAGCCGGGCGCTGCTGGCCTCGGAACTGGACACGGCCCCCTCGAT
>JAIENF010000053.1 GCA_019751575.1 Burkholderiales bacterium | reverse complement strand
GCGCGTGCTGCAACTGAAGATCCCGGGGGTGCTGCTCCAGCGCGAGTATCGCCGCTACTACCCCGCAGGCGAGGTGGCGGCCCACCTGGTCGGGTTCAACAACGTCGACGATGACGGCCAGGAGGGCATCGAGCTCGCCTACCAGGAATGGCTCGCCGGCAAGCCCGGCAGCCGCCGCGTGATCAAGGACAAGCGCGGCCAGATCGTCGAGGACATCGAGAGCCTGCGCGTGCCGCAGCAGGGTCGCGACCTCGCGCTGTCGATCGACCGGAAGATTCAGTACCTCGCCTACCGCGAACTGAGGGCTGCGGTCACGCAGCACAAGGCGAAGGCGGGCAGCGCGGTGGTGATCGACGTGCAGACCGGCGAGGTGCTGGCGATCGCCAACCTGCCGGCGTTCAACCCGAACAACCGCGGCAAGCTGACCGGGCAGCAGACGCGCAACCGCGCGATCATCGACCTGTACGAGCCAGGGTCGACGATGAAGGCGTTCACCATCGCGGCCGGCCTCGAGGCCGGCATCGTGCGTCCGGAGAGCGTCATCCAGACCGGTCCGGGTTCGTTGACCATCGGTCCGAACACGATCCGCGACGTGAACCCGCTCGGTGCGCTGACGGTGACGCAGGTGCTGCAGAAGTCGTCGAACGTGGGTTCGGCGCGGATCGCCCTGCAGCTGCCCTCGGCCACGCTCTGGCAGTCGTTCATCGATGCCGGCTTCGGGACCCCGACGAAGGTGGGATTCCCCGGGGAAGGCCACGGCCGGCTGCGCGCCCCCAACACGTGGCGACCGATCGAGCAGGCGACGATGTCCTACGGGCACGGCCTGTCGGTCACCCTGCTGCAGATCGCACGGGCCTATTCGATCTTCGCCACCGATGGCGAGATGCGTCCGATCTCGATCGTGCGCGTCGACAACCCGCCGCCGGCCACCCGCGTGATCTCGGCCGAGACCGCGCGTGCCGTGCGCCACATGCTGGAACTCGCCACTGGCCCCGGCGGCACCGCGCCGCGCGCGCAGGTCGCGGGCTATCGCGTGGGCGGCAAGACCGGCACCGCGCGCAAGATCGAGAACGGCGTCTACGTGCAGCGCTACGTTGCGTCCTTCATCGGCTTCGCGCCGGCATCCGCGCCGCGCGTGATCGTCGCGGTGATGATCGACGAACCCTCGAACGGTGTCTTCTACGGCGGCGCGGTCGCCGCCCCGGTGTTCAGCCAGATCACCGCTGGCGCGCTGCGCATGCTCGGCGTCGCCCACGATGCGCCGGTCAACAACGTCGTGCTGCCGCCGCCGGGCGCCGAAGTCAGGGAGGAAGTGTGACCGCGCAGGCGCCCGCCATGCAGGCCTTCGATCCGGCTTCGCTTGCACCGCTGGGCATGCCGGTGACCTCGCTCGCGCTCGACAGTCGCCGCGTGCAGCCCGGCGACGTGTTCGTCGCCTGTCCTGGCCGCACGACCGACGGGCGCGCGTACATCGCGCAGGCCATCGACCGCGGCGCGGCAGCGGTCCTCTGGGACGCATCGGATGCATTCCGCTGGGATCCTGCCTGGCGGGTGCCCAACCTGGCGCTCGAGGGACTGCAGGCCAGGCTCGGTGCGCTCGCCAGCCATGTGTACGGGCACCCGTCGCATGCGCTGTCCGTGATCGCCGTCACCGGCACCAACGGCAAGACGTCGGTCACCCGCTGGATCGCACAGGCGCTGACCGCGAGCGGCCGCAAGTGCGCGGTGGTCGGCACGCTCGGCGCCGGCTATCCGGACGATGGCTCGATGCAGTCGCTCGCCAACACGACGCCGGACGCGGTGACCCTGCATGCCGCGCTGGCGCGCTTCGTGCGCGAGGGCGCGCGCGCGGTTGCGCTGGAGGCGTCTTCGATCGCGCTCGACCAGCACCGGCTGGATGCGGTGAAGATCGACGTGGCGGTCTTCACCAACCTGACCCGTGACCACCTCGACTACCATCCGGACTTCGAGGCCTATGGCGCAGCGAAGGAGAAACTCTTCGAGTGGCCGACCCTCGGTGCCGTGGTGGTCAACCTCGACGATGCGTTCGGCCGCGGCCTCGCGGCGCGCGTCGCGGCGCGAGGCGTGCCCGTGCTCGGCTTCGGCCTGCACCGCGCCGGCGCGGAGGTCGCCGGGCATGACCTGAGGCTCGACCGGCGCGGCCTGCATCTCGAGATCGCCATCGGTGGCGCGCGCGTCGCGGTCGCCAGCGGCCTGCTGGGCGAATTCAATGCGTCCAACCTGCTGGCTGCCGCGGGGGCGCTGGTGTCGGCGGGCGTCGACGCGGAGCGGCTCGGCGAACTGCTGTCGGCGGTGGATGCGCCGGCCGGTCGGATGGAGCGCGTGGAACCCGCGGATGCGGGCGCCGCTGCCGGCCTGCCGCTGGTCGTGGTGGACTATGCCCACACGCCTGACGCCCTGGCCAAGGCACTGGAGACGCTGCGTGCCGCGCTGCCCGAAGGTGGCAGGCTCTGCTGCGTGTTCGGCTGTGGCGGAGACCGCGATCCGGGCAAGCGACCCGTGATGGGCGCGATCGCCGCGCAGCTTGCCGACCGCGTCTGGGTGACCAGCGACAATCCACGCAGCGAGCCCGCCGACCGGATCATCGACGAGGTGCTCGCCGGCGTTCGCGAGGCGTCTGCCCGCTCGATGCCGCGGCGGGAAGCCGACCGCGCGCGCGCCATCGCGGGCGCGGTGGCCGAGGCGGGGCCCGTCGACATCGTGCTGGTCGCGGGCAAGGGGCACGAGGCCTGGCAGGAGGTCGCCGGCGTGCGGCATCCGTTCGACGATCGTTCGATCGCATCGGCCGCGCTGCGGGCCCGCGTCGGGCGCGGAGGCTGACGGGATGGCCATGATGACGCTCTCCGACGTGGTCCGGGTCACCGGTGGCAGGCTCGGCGGCATGGACGTGCCGGTCGAATCGGTGACCATCGACAGCCGCAGGGTGGCGCCCGGCGCGCTGTTCTTCGCGATCCGCGGCGACAACTTCGATGGCCATGACTTCCTGGGGCAGGTGGCGGGAGCCGGTGCCTGTGCAGCGGTCGTGAGCAGCGAAGCCTTCGCCCAGGGCTGCGCCGGGCGCGTGCCCGGCCTGCCGCTGGCCATCGTCGACGACACCCGGGTGGCACTCGGGCAGGTCGCGAGCGAGCACCGCGCGCGGCTGGGCGGGCCGCTCGTCGCGATCACGGCCAGCAACGGCAAGACCACGATCAAGGAGATGACCGCAGCCATCCTGCGCGCGGAGGCTGCCTTGCGCGGCACGGCACCGCTTGCGGCTGCCGCCGACCCCGCGGCGTTCGAGGCGGCCGTGGCTGCGTCCGTGCTGGCCACGCCCGGGAACCTGAACAACGAGATCGGCGTGCCGTTGACGCTGCTTGCAATCAACCCGGCGCACCGCCATGCGGTGATCGAGATGGGGATGAACCACCGTGGCGAGATTTCCCGGCTGAGCCGGATGGCCCGCCCGGACGTGGTGGTCATCGGCAACGCCGGCGTCGCGCATATCGAGAACCTCGGCTCGCGCGAGGAGATCGCCGCCGCGAAGGGCGAGATCATCGAGGGCCTGAAGCCCGGCGGCACCGCCGTGATCAACGCCGACGACCGCTTCGCCAGCTTCTGGCGCGGGCTTGCCGGTGCGAACCGCATCATGGATTTCGGCATCGAGCACGCCGCGTCGGTCACCGCCCGCTGGAACCTGGACGCCGGCGGTGCCGACCTTCGGCTGCGCACGCCGATCGGGGAAGCCCAGGCGCGCATCGGCGTGCCGGGGCTGCACAACGTGCGCAACGCACTCGCTGCCACGGCCGCTTCCCTGGCCTGTGGCGCAGGACTCGACGCAGTGCTCCAGGGTCTCCACGGCTTCCGGCCGGTGACCGGACGCCTGCGCATCATGCCCGGACTGGAAGGCTCGACAGTGATCGACGACAGCTACAACGCGAACCCGGATTCGGCGCTCGCGGCAATCGAGGTGCTGGCCGAGCGCGAGGGCGTTCGGGTGCTGGTGCTCGGCGACATGGGCGAACTCGGCCCGGACGCCGCGCAGATGCATGCCGAGGTTGGCGCGGCCGCCCGTCACTTCGGCCTCGACCTCGTGCTGACCCTCGGGGAGCATGCGGCCCGCGCGAGCGAGGCCTTCGGACCGCCCGGCCGCCACTACACCGACGCGGATGAACTGGTCGCCGCAGCCCGGCGCCTGCTCGATCCGACGGTGACGCTGCTGGTCAAGGGATCGCGCTTCATGCGCATGGAACGCGTGGTCGGGCAGCTTGCCGCCGCGCCGGTCGACGGAGCGCACTGACCGATGCTGCTCGCGCTTGCCCAATGGCTTGCCCAGTACGAACGCGCGTTCAACGTGTTCAGCTACCTCACGTTGCGCGCGGTGCTGGCGACGATCACCGCGGTGTTCATCTGCCTGATGGTCGGCCCGGCGATGATCCGCAAGCTCACCCTGTACAAGATCGGCCAGTCCGTGCGCGACGATGGGCCGAAGTCGCACCTGGCGAAGAGCGGGACGCCGACGATGGGCGGCGCGCTGATCCTGGTGTCGATCGCGATCACCGTGCTGCTCTGGGCCGACCTCACCAACCGCTTCGTGTGGGTGGTGCTGGTGGTCACGCTGGGTTTCGGTGCCATCGGCTGGGTCGACGACTATCGGAAGGTCGTCCACCGCAACCCGAAGGGCCTTTCCGCGCGCACCAAGTTCTTCTGGCAGTCGGTGATCGGCCTCTCGGCGGCGATCTTCATCGCGTGGAGCGGCAGCGCCGCGCAGACCGAACTGATCGTGCCGTTCTTCAAGAACTTCGCGTACCCGCTGGGCGCGGTCGGCTTCGTGATCCTGACCTACTTCGTGATCGTCGGCACCAGCAATGCGGTCAACCTCACCGACGGACTCGACGGGCTGGCCATCCTGCCCACGGTGATGATCGGCTCGGCGCTGGGCATCTTCGCCTATGTCGCCGGCAACGCAGTATTCGCGAAGTACCTCGGCTTCCCGCTGATCCCGGGTGCCGGCGAGCTCACCGTGTTCTGCGCGGCGATCGCCGGAGCCGGCCTCGGATTCCTGTGGTTCAACGCCTACCCGGCTGCGGTGTTCATGGGCGATGTCGGCGCACTGGCGCTCGGCGCCGCGCTCGGCACCATCGCGGTGATCACCCGGCAGGAGATCGTGCTGTTCGTGATGGGCGGCGTGTTCGTGGTCGAGACCCTCTCGGTCATCCTGCAGGTGGCGTCCTTCAAGCTCACCGGCAAGCGGGTGTTCCGGATGGCGCCCCTGCACCACCACTATGAACTCAAGGGCTGGAAGGAGAACCAGGTCGTGGTTCGCTTCTGGA
>JAIENF010000325.1 GCA_019751575.1 Burkholderiales bacterium | reverse complement strand
GGCGGGCGGCCCGGCAGGCGGCGGAACGGCGGCAGCATCGGCCGCCGCCGTCGCACCCCCGCCCGCCATCGAACCGATGCCCGATCTTCCCCCGCTCGACCCGGCGCTGCTGAAGATCGTCGACGCCAGCCCGGACGACACGCCCGAGGGCCGGCTGTCGAAATGGAAGTCGAAGCTGCTGGACCTGACCCTGCGCAACCGGCTGCTCAACTTCAAGCCGTCGAAGTCGACGCTGCGCATCGCCGCACCCGACCTCGCGGCGCTGGAAGATGCCCTGTCCGACGGCGGCGAGTTCCGCCTGCGCGCCGAGCCGGAGATCATGGACGGCAAGGACCCGCGCTCGGCCGAGGTCCATCGCAACCGCACCGGCCAGACGCCGTGGGACGAGATGGCGCGCACGGCGCTCGCCGACCGCGAACTGCTGGTGAAGCTCGCGCCGGAAGACCTGAACGCCACGCTCACCAACCTGTTCCGCAAGGCGCGCGAAGGGCTGGAGGAAGGCGGCGCGAACACGCTGTTCCTGGCCTTCGGCCTGCTCCGCTGGACCGACAACGAGCGCGCCGAGGCGTCGCACCTGGCGCCGATCCTGCTGGTGCCGGTGTCACTGCTGCGCCAGTCGGTGCGCTCCGGCTTCCGGCTGGTGCGCCATGACGACGACGCCATCGTCAATCCGACCCTGCTGCAGATGATGCGGCTGCGCGAGGAGATCCGCATCGGGGACCTCGGCAGCCTGGGGGTCGCGGCCGTCACCGATGCCGGCGCCGAAGCCGCGACCGAAGCCCTGCCCACCGACGACAAGGGCATCGATGTCGCGCGCCTGCTGCAGGCGTTCCGCCTCGCGGTGACCGAGCTGAAGCAGTGGGAGGTGCTGGACGAAGCGCACCTCGGCCTGTTCTCGTTCACGAAGTACCTGATGTGGAAGGACCTGCAGGACCGCACCGCGCAGCTCAAGGCCAACCGCGTGGTGCAGCACCTGATCGATCGTCCGGGCGAGGCGTTCGTGCGCGATGCGCCGCTGCCCGGCCTCGACCGCCTCGACGAGACCTATGCGCCGCAGGACATCCTGGCACCGCTGATCGCCGACTCGTCGCAGCTGAAGGCGATCTGCACCATCGATGCCGGCCACGACCTGGTGCTCGAGGGCCCGCCCGGCACCGGCAAGAGCCAGACCATCACCAACCTGATCGCGCACCTGCTGGCCAGGGGCCGCACGGTGCTGTTCGTGTCCGAGAAGCTCGCCGCGCTCGAGGTGGTGCACCGGCGGCTGGAGCAGATCGGCCTCGGTCCGTTCTGCCTCGAGCTGCATTCGGCGAAGGCGAAGAAGGCCGAGATCGTGCGCGCGCTGGGGGCCACGCTGGACATCGCCGCGCAGAAGCCGTCCGGGGAATGGCAGCGCGAGGCCGATCGCCTCGGCACGCTGCGGCAGTCGTTGAACGGGCTGGTCGAGGCGCTGCATCGCGGCTATCCGAACGGGCTCACGGTATACGACGCGATCGGCAGCTGCATCGCCGCGGAAGCGCGCGACGATGCGGCGCCCGCCTCGCCGATGTCCTGGCCCGATGCGCAGGTGCATGACCGGGAAGCGCTCGACGCGCTGCGCGAGCTGGCGCGCCGGATGGCGTCGCTGGCCGACCCGGTCGGACGCATCGATGGCCATCCGCTCGCCGCCATCGGCCACACCGAGTGGAGCCCGAGCTGGCAGGACGACCTGCTCGCCGCGGTGCGCACGCTCGAGGCGGCGATCGCCACGCTGCACCAGAAGGCGAAGGCCGTCGGTGAACAACTCAAGCTGCCCGGCAGCGGATGGTCGATGGACGGCTGGCGCACCCTCGACATGCTCGCGGACCTGCTGCTCGCCGCACCGCAGGTGCCTGTCGGCCTGGCCCGCGCGGCACACGATGCAGGCGCCCGCGCCCGCATCCAGGTGCTGGCGAAGCATGGCCAGGCGCGCAACGCACACTGGGACGCGCTCGGCCCCGGCTGGACGCCGCTGCTGGCGAAACTGAACGCGGTCGAACTGCAGGCCGAGTGGTCGCAGGCCAGCGCCACCTGGTGGCCGAAGTCGGTGCTGGACAAGCGGTCGATCCGCAAGCGGCTGGCCGCGTTCCGGGACGATGCCATCGCGCCTTCGGACGATCGCATCGCCGCGCTGTTCGTGCCGCTGGCCGCGGTGAACGAGGAAGACCAGATGCTGCGCTCGATGCAGGCCGATGCGCAGGCGCTGCTGCAGGAGAGCTTCGACGGCCTGGCCACCGACTGGTCGCGGGTCGCGAGCCATGAACAATGGGCGAAGCAGTTCGCCGAGGTCGTCACCCGGGTCGCCGGCGTCGACGCAACGCGGGCCGACGCGCTGCGCGCCACGCTGCAGCCGCTGGTCGCCGAGAACCGCGCCCTGCTGCGGCCGGACGGGCCGGTGGGCAAGGCGCTGGTCGAGCAACGCGAGGCCTGGCACGGACTGAACCGCGCGCTGCAGGCGGTCGAAGCGCTGGCCGACCTGTCGTTCGAAGACAGCGCGGACGGCGCCCTCGAACGCATCGGCAGCACGCTCGCCGGATGGACCACCGCCCAGCGCCGGCTTCAGCCCTGGTGCCTGTGGCGCAAGGTGCGCGAGGCGGCGGTCGGCCAGGGACTGCAGGGCATCGTCTCGTCGATCGAGGCCGGTACCGTGCCGCTCGCGGCGATCGCCGGCCACTTCGAATACAGCTACCGCCACTGGTGGGTGAAGAAGACCATCGACGGCGAACCGATCCTGCGCGGCTTCTCCAGCGCAGACCACACGCGCTCCATCCTCGAGTTCCGCGATTGCGATGCACGCTTCCAGAAGCTCACGCAGGAGTACATCGCCGCGAAGCTCGCCGCCGGCGTGCCATGGTCGGGCCTGTCGCTGCCGGGGGCCGACGCCGAGCTCGGCCGCCTGCGCCGCGAGATGCAGAAGCAGCGCCGGCACCTGCCGATCCGCCAGCTGGTGCAGGCCCTGCCGACGCTGCTGCCGCGGCTCAAGCCCTGCCTGCTGATGTCGCCGCTGTCGGTCGCCCAGTACCTGGATGCCGGCTATGCCCCGTTCGACCTGGTCGTGTTCGACGAAGCCTCGCAGATCACCGTCTGGGACGCGGTCGGCGCGATCGCGCGCGGACGGCAGCTGGTGGTGGTCGGCGACCCGAAGCAGCTGCCGCCGACCAACTTCTTCAACAAGTCCACCGACAACGACGACACCACGACCGACGAGGAACAGGTCGAGGACCTCGAGAGCATCCTCGACGAATGCCTGGGCGCGGGGATGAACCGCAGCAGCCTGCAGTGGCACTACCGCAGCCGGCACGAGAGCCTGATCGCGTTCAGCAACGTCACCTATTACGAGTCGAGCCTGGTCACCTTCCCGTCACCGGTGACCAGCGACACCGCGGTGCGCTACGAGAAGGTCGACGGCGTGTACGACCGTGGTGGCTCGCGCACCAACCGCATCGAGGCCGAGGCGGTGGTCGATGCGATCGAGCGGCACTACCTCGACGCACAGGCGGACAACGGCGCCAGGCCGCGTTCGATCGGCGTGGTGACCTTCAACCAGCCGCAGCAGGCGCTGATCGAGACGCTGCTCGACCAGCGGCGCAGCAAGGGCGCCGAGCTCGACCGCGCGATCTCTGCCGCGAGCCACGAGCCCCTGTTCATCAAGAACCTCGAGAACGTCCAGGGCGACGAACGCGACGTGATCTGCTTCTCCACCACCTTCGGGCTGGACGCCGCAGGCCGGATGACGATGAATTTCGGCCCGCTCAACGGCGAGGGCGGCCATCGGCGGCTGAACGTCGCCATCACCCGCGCGCGCGAGGCGGTGCGCATATTCAGTTCGCTCGACCCTGGCCAGATCGATACCTCGAAGGTGCGGGCCGCCGGCGTGCGCGACCTGAAGCACTACCTCGACTTCGCGATCAAGGGTCCGCGCGCGCTGGTCGCGCAGTCGGTGCCGACCGGGCGCGAGCCGGAGAGCCCGTTCGAGCGGGAGGTGATGCAGGCCTTGCGCGAGCGCGGCTGGGACGTGCATGCGCAGGTCGGCTGCTCAGGCTACAGGATCGACCTGGCGGTGGTCGACCCGGCAGCGCCGGGCCGCTACCTGCTCGGCATCGAGTGCGACGGGCGGACCTACCACTCGGGGGCCACGGCGCGCGACCGCGACCGCTTGCGTCAGTTCGTGCTCGAGAACCTCGGGTGGAAGATCGCGCGGGTGTGGTCGACGGACTGGTGGCGGGATGGAGACGCGGAAGTGGACAAGCTTGTTTCGCGGCTGCAGGCGTCGACCGCGGGTCCTCAATGAGCGAGTGAGGCCTCGATCTCGGCGAAGGTGCGCGCGACTTCCAGCGGCGGGGTCTGCGCACCGGGCCGCGCGCCGAGTTGCCGTTCGATCTGCGTGGCCGAGAACACGCCACGCACCGCCTGCACGCCCCCGGGAAGCGTTTCCACCACCAGCGCATGCTGGCGCCCCGTGCTGCGCAGGCTGGCGAGGACATGGCCGACGCGTGCGTGCAGCACGTCCTCGATGCGAAACGCCTCCAACCGGATGCGCGGCGTCATGATGTCGCGCACCAGCAGGTCCGCCACCGGCATGCCGCCCTGCTGGGCAGCCTGCACCGGCCGCTCGCCGAGCATGTCGTTGAGCGTCACCAGTCCCTCGATATGGCCGGAGATGTCGACGCAGAACAGCATCCGCACGCCACGATTGCGCATCCGCTCCCGTGCATGGGCGACGGTGTCGCCGGCGCGCACCAGTACCGCACTGGCGTGGCGCAGGTCGGTCATCGAGTCCACGGCGGGGCTCTCCGGCGTGACACGTTCGGGCAACGCGTGCAGCGGCTGCAGGATGCTGGTGCCGGTGGCAAGCGTGACCACCGGCAGGGGGATGAACTCTTCGAACATGGCGGTTTCCTCTACGGAGAAAGACGCCGTGGCGCCGGCGCCGCGACCACCCGGTCCGGGTCGGCGTCCGTGCACGACATCGCCGCCATCTTGCGCCTGCAAGGCTTACGGCCACCTTTCCGCGCGTCACGTCAGGCCAGGCCTCGTCGGGCTGTTTCCGCCGGGCGCTCAGTCCGCTCCCGGAACCTCCAGCCGATACCCGAGCCCGCGCACCGTCTGGATCAGCGCGACCGGCCGACCCTGGTCGATCTTGCTGCGCAGGCGACGGATGTAGACGTCCACCACGTTGGTCAACGGGTCTTCGCTCTGCCCCCAGACACCGGCGAGGATCCGCTCCCGGCTGAACAGCCGCCCGGGTGCGCTCATCAGCAGCTCGAGCAGCGCGAGTTCGCGCGCCGTCAGGTTCAGCACCTCGCCGGCTC
>JAIENF010000144.1 GCA_019751575.1 Burkholderiales bacterium | reverse complement strand
CCTGCGCGGATGCCTTCCTGGGTGGCGTCGCGCGGCGCGTCGAGAAGGGTGGCCGCTACGGCATCCACATGCCCACGATCGCCAGCAACCCGCAGACGGTGCAGCGCATCGCCGCGATCATGGAGAAGGCGCGCAACCAGGGCAGCATCGAATCGGCGCAGCGGCTGATCTTCGAGATCGAGCAGCTCTCGGCACAGGCGGCGTCGCGCTGGGCGCTCTACGTGATGGCGATGGGCGCGTCGATCCGCATCGTCGACAGCGGCGCGAAGTTCCTGGCGAGCGAGATGAACTGGCTCAGCCATGCACAGCTGGTCGATTTCAACGTGGTGAACGTCGACAACTAGCGGGCGGTCAATACCCGCGCGCCGGCTCCACCGCGTGCGCCGGCCGCCCGCCGTTGCGTACCCGCTGCAGGTTGGCCACGATCTGCGCGGCGGCGGTACGCGGAATCGCCACCGACGCCAGGTGCGGCGTGATCAGCACCTGCGGGAAATCCCACAGCGGATGGGACGGCGGCAGCGGCTCTTCATGGAACACGTCTAGCGTCGCCTCCGCCACCTGACCCGAGCGCAGCGCAGAGACCAGCGCGTCCTCGTCGACCGTCCGGCCGCGCCCGGCACTGACGAACTTCGCGCCGCGCGGCAGTTGCGCGAAGCGCTCGGCGGTCATCAGGTTCTCGGTCTCGGCGGTGAGCGGCAGCAGCATCACGCAGATCTCGTTCTGCGCGAGGAAGGCCGGCAACGCGTCCATGCCGGCGAAGGTCTCGACACCGGGCAGGATCTTCGGCGAGCGCGACCAGCCAAGCACGCGAAAGCCCTGGCGCACGAACTCGGCGGCGGCGACCGCACCGAGCTGGCCCAGCCCCATCATGCCGACGGTGCACTCGCGCGTCTCGCGCGGATGCACATAGGCCCAGCGGCGCTCGGCGCGCGCACGCTCGAAGGTGCCGAACTCGCGGAAGTGGCGCATCACGCAGGTCAGCAGGAACTGGCCCATCATCCGGCCCATCTCGGGGTCCGAGATGCGGGTGATCGGTATGCCTGCGGGCAGCGTCGCGTCGCGCACGATGTTGTCGACCCCTGCACCGAGGTTGATGATCAGCTTCAGGTTCGGGAACTGCCGGTAGAAGCCGGGCGGCGCCTTCCAGGCGAGCACGGCCTCGACTTCGTCGAACGGCCCGCAGTCGGGCCAGGCATGGAATGCCAGCGCGGGATCAGCCACGTGCAGTGCCATCCGCCAGTCGTCGGCGTTGTCGACCTGGCTGTAGAAGACGAGCGACATCGATCAGGCCTTCCGACGGTCGAGCAACCGGCGCATCGCCAGCACTGCCAGCTCGCAGCCGTCCGCACCCAGCCCGGCGACGAGGCCGGTGGCCACGCGCGAGAGGTACGAGGACTGGTGGAACGGCTCGCCCCGGTGGATGCTGCCCATGTGCACCTCGACGATCGGGCCGCGGAAGGACTGCAGCGCGTCGAGCACCGCGATCGACGTGCAGGCGAGGCTGGCACCGTCGATGATGATGCCATCCTTCGTGCCGATGGCCTGCTGGATCGCGTCGACGACCTCGCCTTCGCTGTTGCTCTGAAGGAAATCGAGCGCGATCGCACTGGCTTTCGCGGCACGTACGCATCGCTCGCCGAGCTGATCGAAGGTCTCGTCATCTCGGGTGGACTGGCCGGCATGCCCGTACAGGTTCGCGTTCGGGCCGTTGACGAACAGCACGCGCGCACCGGTGATCGGCGTGACCACCCCCTGCCGTCGCGCCCCAGCCTGCGACGGAGGCCGCGGCGCGGCCTGAAGCCGGGCACGCGCGTCCCGGGCCCTCGTGCTCATCGCAGGCCTCCCGGCACCACGCAGCCAGACGCCGGACCCGGCTCGCCCCCCGCGCGTGCGATGTCGCCGTTCAGCTGCGGCGCGAACAACACGGACGCCATGCGCTTCACTGGACCAGGTCCTCCGCCGACACCTGGTCGCGCTCGGCCATCCGCCGATAGTGTCCGTCGGCGTAGAGCAGCGGTGCGCCTTCGTTCACCGCGACGCTCTCGACATGGCCGACGAACACGAAGTGCGTCGACAGTTCGGTCTCCGACACCAGCGTGCAGTCGAGCGCAATCAGGCCCTGCTCGAGCACGGGTGCCCCGGTGGCCAGCGTCTTCCACTGGTCGCAGGCGAAGCGGTCGTTGCGCCAGCGTTCGATGCGACCGGCGAACGTGTCCGCCACATGCAGGTGCGTGCGGTCGAGCACGTTGATGCAGAACAGCCGGTTCGCACGGATCGCCGCCGCGGCGGCACTGGCCTTGAAGACGCAGGCCAGCATCTGCGGCGGATCCGCGGTGGCGGTACAGAACGAACTCACGGTGACGCCGTAACGGCCAGCCGCACCGTCGGTGGTGACCACCGAGACTGCGGTGGCGGCCCGGCGCATCGCGAGCTTGAACAGGTTGGAGTCGAACTGGGACATCGATGCCTTCCTGCGCCGTGGCTTACGGCGCGTGGCCCTGCTGCGTGGGACTCGATGATAAACCGATCCGCTGCCTGTCCCGGCGCATTACGCTCCGCCCGCTGGCACCGAACTTGCAAGCGGAGAGCGCATTCCACGCGACCGGGAGTGCAGACATGCCTTCGATGAAAGCCGCCCCAGCCATCGCATGCCTGCTCGCCGGCCTGGGCTCGGCGGCCACCGCCACCGCCCAGGCCTGGCCGTCCAAACCGGTGCGCTTCCTGGTCGGGTTCGCACCGGGCGGCTCTGTCGACCTGACCGCCCGCATCCTGAGCGGGCCGATCGGCGAAGCGCTCGGTGCCCAGGTGCTGGTCGAGAACCGGCCTGGCGCCTCCGGCAACATCGCCGGCGAACTGGCAGCCAAGGCGGCGCCCGACGGCTACACGCTGATGATGTCCAGCGGTGGCCCGCTGGCGGCGAACCGCGCCGTCATCGCCAACATGAGCTTCGACCCGCAGCGCGATTTCTCCGGCATCGCGCTGGCCGCGTTCCAGGCCAACATCGTGGTTGTCAATCCGCGGGTGCCGGCGAAGAACATGGCCGACCTGATCCGCATCGCGCGCTCGTCGCCGAACAAGCTTTCGTATGGATCGGCCGGGGTGGGCAGCGTGCAGCACCTGTCGACCGAGATGTTCCGCGCCCTCACCGGCGTGCAGATGGTGCATGTCCCCTACAAGGGTGGTGCACCGGCGGTCGCCGACCTCGTCGGTGGCCATATCGACGTGATGTTCGACACCATCTCGACGTCCATCCGCTTCGTGCAGGAAGGCAAGCTGCGCGCGCTCGCCGTGACGCCGATGACCCGCTCGGCGATGCTGCCCGACCTGCCCACCGTCAACGAGTCCGGGCTCAAGGGCTACGAATTCCGCGGCTGGATCGGACTGGTCGCACCGGCGAAGACGCCTGCCCCGGTGGTCACCCGCATGCATGCCGAGATGACGAAGGCGATGGCGCAGGCCGACGTGCAGAAACGCTTCGCCGAACTCGGCTTCGATGCGCCCTCCGCGATGAGCCCCGCCCAGTTCGACGCCTTCATGCGCGAGGAAGCCGGCAAGTACGTCGCCCTGGTCAAGAAGGCCGGCATCAAGCCCGAGTGAAGACCAGGTGAAACTCGGGTCAGAGACGATTTAGCGAGCCCGGCCTCGCCAGCTTCCCAGGCTTGTGCGGCTAAATCGTCTCTGACCCGGATTTCACCCGCCCCGGATTCAACTGGTTGAACGCCTGCAGGCCGGTCTGCGCGCGGCCGAGCACCAGCGCGTGGATGTCGCTGGTGCCTTCGAGGGTGTTGACGGTCTCGAGGTTGAGCAGGTGGCGGATCACGTGGTACTCGTCGCTGATGCCGTTGCCGCCATGCATGTCGCGCGCCATGCGTGCGATCTCCAGCGCCTTGCCGGTGGAGTTGCGCTTGATGATCGACACCATCTCGGGCGCGGCGCGGCCTTCGTCGCGCAGACGGGACACGCGCAGCACGGCCTGCAGGCCGATCGCGATCTCGCACTGCATGTCGGCGAGCTTCTTCTGGATCAGCTGGTTCGCGGCCAGCGGCCGGCCGAACTGGGTGCGCTCCATCGTGTAGCTGCGCGCGGCATGCCAGCAGAACTCGGCGGCGCCGAGCGCGCCCCAGGCGATGCCGAAGCGGGCATTGTTCAGGCAGCCGAACGGGCCCTTGAGGCCGGTCGCGCCGGGCAGCAGCTGTTCGTCGGGCACGAACACCTGGTCCATCACGATCTCGCCGGTCGGGCTGGCGCGCACCGAGAACTTGCCTTCGATCTTCCGGGTGTCCAGGCCCTTCATCCCGCGCTCGAGGATGAAGCCGCGGATGGTTCCGTCACGCGGGCTTCCGTCACCCCCGGCGCCGCCGCTCGCCTTTGCCCAGACGATCATGATGTCCGCGATCGGTGCATGGGTGATCCAGATCTTGTTGCCGGAGATCACCCAGCCGCCATCGACCTTCGTCGCGCGGGTATTCATGCTGCCCGGGTCGGACCCGTGGTCGGGTTCGGTCAGGCCGAAGCAGCCGAGCAGTTCCCCCGTGACCATCCGCGGCAGGTATTTCGCTCGCTGTTCGTCCGATCCATAGGCATGGATCGGGAACATCGACAGCGTGCCCTGCGTCCCGCAGGCGGATCGGAACGCGGTGTCGACACGCTCGAGCTCGCGCATCGCCAATCCGTAGGCGACGTAGCTGATGCCGGCGCAGCCATGGCCGGTGAGCGTCGCGCCGAGCAGGCCGAGTTCGCCCATCTCGTCCATGATCGTGCGATCGAAGGTCTCGTCGCGGTTCATGCGCAGGATGCGCGGCATCAGCCGGTCCTGGGCATACGCGCGCGCCGCATCGCGGATCGCGCGTTCATCGCTGCTCAACTGGTCGTCGAGCAGGAACGGATCGTCCCAGGAGAAATCCCCCTGGAACTGGGTGGCCATCCCGCCCCTCCGTTCCGCTGCCTCGACGCTCAGCCGTCGACGCGTTCCATCACCAGCGCCATGCCCTGGCCGACGCCGATGCACAGGCTGACCAGCGCGTAGCGGCCACCGGTGCGCTGCAGCTGGCGTGCGGCCGTCAGCGCGATGCGTGCACCCGAGGCGCCCAGCGGATGGCCGACGGCGATCGCGCCGCCGTTCATGTTCACCCGCGAATCCTCGAACGAGGTGCCGAGGCCCTTCAGGCAGGCGAGCACCTGCGCCGCGAAGGCTTCGTTGATCTCGATGACGTCCATGTCCTTCAGCGTCAGGCCGGCGCGGGCCAGCGCCTTCTGCGAGGACGGCACCGG
>JAIENF010000222.1 GCA_019751575.1 Burkholderiales bacterium | reverse complement strand
GCTCACCAGCACGTCGACGCGGGAGGCATCGTCGGGCTGCCAGGCGTCCAGCGTTTCCTCCAGGCGGGCGAACGCCCCCGGCTGGCTGAAGTCGGGACGCTGGCCGAGCGACCGCGCGACGCGGTCGCCGAGCTGGTGGTAGGTGACGACGTCGCCGCCCTGCGGGGCGATGCGTGCGACATGGTCGGCCAGCGGCCGGTTGTAGCAGACGAACAGCGGCCGCTGCCCGGCGGCCAGTGCGTCCCGGAACACCCCGAGCGCGAGCTGCGTCTTGCCCGAGCCTGCCGTGCCGACCACGCGCAGCCGGAACGGATCGCAGTCGATGCGACGGGCCCAGTGGGCGAGCCCGCCGGACAGCCGGGTGTAGAGCATGTCCGCTTCGGTGACGAACGCATTGACCTCCGGTACCAGCTGCAGGATGTCGCCGAGGAAGCGATGCACCTTGTCGCGCGAGGGCAGGACCTCGTTGTCCGGGCCGACGGCGGGCAGCAGGCCGACGATGGTCGCCACCAGCCGGTCCTTGCGCCGCGCGTCGATGATGCGCGCCGGGTCGATGCCTGCGCTGCCGGGGTCCTTCACCGTGTAGTCGGGGCAGTACAGTACGGCGTCGACGTAGGTGGCCTCGCCCTTGCAGAACTGGCGCAGCCGGGCATGCAGCGCGTCGGTCGAGCGGGCCATCTGGAACGCGACCTGCTTCTCGCCGTTGGCATAGCGCTTCACCAGGCCTTCGTCCGACTCGTGCAGGAAGCCGGTCTTCTGCTCGACCAGCAGCAGCTTGCCGGTGGGCCCCACGATCGCGAAGTCGATCTCGCCGAAGATCGCATGCCCGCGCTGCTCGACGCGCGTCCAGTGCACGCCATGGAACACCGTGTAGTCGTCGGGCAGTCCGCCGGCCAGCTGCGCCAGCGTCTGCAGCTCGCGCTCGGCGGCGCCCGAGTTCGCCAGTTCCCGCCAGCCCTCCGGATGCACGCGTGCCATCGGCTCAGCTCCGTCGAAGCGCCGCGGTGGCGGAGAAGGTCCACGGCCGGCAGACCAGCGCGATGCCGACGCTCAGCCGCTCGCGCCTGGGCAGGGTCGCCTCGAGTTCCGCGGTCTCGTTGAACTCGGCGGCCAGGCGGTCGAGCTTGCGCTGCATCAGCGCCAGCGAGGCCCGCGACACCTCGCGCACCTCGAAGCGCAGGTGCATGTCGGGGGTGCCCAGGCCGTTGAGCAGGAACTCCTGCAGGACCTTCGCCTCGTAGGCGCGGCGCACCGGACCGTTGCGCCGCCACTGCAGGTTGCGCGCGACCTTCAGTCGTACCCGGTCGCCGGGACCGAGATCGATCAGGTCGATGCGTGCCAGCCGGGCGAGCAGGCGCACCAGTTCGGTACCGGCCAGCGCGAACTGCGTGGAGATCTCGGCCGCGGTCCATTCGTTCAGCAGCAGGTGGAACACCGTGAGCAGCTTCGCGTCCTTCGCGAGTGCCTCTTCCTGCGGCAGCGACAGCTCGCGTGGCAGGGTTCGCTCGCGCTGCGCGATCCGGGCCAGCTCGAACAGGTCGGTGCCGAGCACCTCGAGTATCCGGTTCAGCCGCGCCAGCGTCATCGTCCGCCCGGCGAGCATCCGCTTGATGCTCGGCTCGGACAGTCCGAGCTCCGCGCCCAGTGCCCTGTAGGTGATGCCGCGCGCCTTGAGCAGCGGCTTCAGTGCGGCGAGCAGGGGGTCGGCGTTGGCCATCGGCGGCAGGGAGAAGGATCAGGGCATGGCAGGAAAGGTATCGCATTGTGATCCTTTTTTCGAATGGATTGGATTCCGCAGTAGCTGCCGCGAGCATCGCGGCTCCTTGCAAGCAATCCCACCCAGGAGTCGACGATGGACAGCATCCCCGCCCTGCCGGCCGGCACAGACCGCTTCCCGCATTGCCACCGGGTCAACGACCTGCATTCCGGGCTCAACCCGGCATCGGTGCTGCGCACCTTCCGCCCGCGCAACCTGTTCGAACTGGCGGCGACGGTCGATCGCGCCCGCCACCTCGGCGTGCCGGTTTCGGTGTGTGGCGGACGACATGCCATGGGCGGCCAGCAGTTCGCAGATGCCGGGTGGCTGATCGACCTGTCCGGCTGCAACCGGGTGCTGCAGTTCGATGCCCGGCGCGGGCTGATCGAAGTGGAAGCGGGCATGCGCTGGCCGGAACTGTTGCAGGCGCTCGACCGGCTGCAGCCCGTGCCAGCGCGGGCGGATGCCCAGGACGGCGCATCGCCGTGGACCTTCCGGCAGAAACAGACCGGCGCCGACCAGCTGTCCATCGGCGGTGCCCTGTCGGCCAACATCCACGGACGCGGACTGGACTTCGCGCCGTTCGTGTCCGACATCGAGTCGTTCACGCTGGTCACCGCCGACGGCCGCCTGCGCCGGGTGAGCCGCACCGAACATGCCGACCTGTTCCGGCTGGCCATCGGTGGTTACGGCCTGTTCGGCATCGTCGGCTCGGTCACCCTGCGGCTGGTGCGGCGCCAGCGCCTGCGGCGCGAGGTCGAAGTGGTCGATGTCGACGACCTGATGGACGCCTTCGATGCGCGCCGGGCGGAGGGCTTCCTGTATGGAGACTGGCAGTTCGCGATCGATCCGGCGCAGGCCGGCTTCCTCACCCGCGGCGTGTTCTCCTGCTACCGGCCGGTCGGCGAGGCGGAGGCCGACGCGCGCGTGGACGTCCCGCGCCGCGAACTCTCCGAGGACGACTGGAAGCGCCTGCTGCTGCTCGCCCATGTCGACAAGTCGCGCGCGTTCGACGAATACGCAGCCTTCTACCTGTCGACTGCCGGGCAGTGCTACGACTCGGACGCGCACCAGATGGGCCGCTATGTCGACGGTTACCATCGCGAGATCGATGCACGCGTCGGTTGCCGCGGATCGGAGATGATCACCGAGCTCTACGTGCCGCGCGCGCGGCTGGCCGATTTCATGCGCGCCTGCGCGTTCGAGTTCCGTGCATTCGGCACCAACGTCGTCTACGGCACGGTGCGGCTGATCCGGCGCGACACCGAGACCTTCCTGCCCTGGGCGCGGCAGGACTACGCATGCGTGATCTTCAACCTGCACGTGGACCATGCGCCGGCGGGGATCGACGCGGCGGCGGCCGCGTTCCGCCGGCTGATCGACCGCGCGGCGGAGCGGGGCGGCAGCTACTACCTGACCTACCACCGGTTCGCCACCCGGGCGCAGGTGGAAGCCTGCCATCCGCAGTTCCGTGAATTCCTCCGGCTGAAGGCGTCGTGGGACCCGGACGGCCTGTTCCAGAGTGACTGGTATCGCCATCACCGCCAGCTCTTCGGTGCAGGCAGGCCGGTCGCCAGGCCCGTCCCGGGCCGGTTGGCCGTGCCGGCCGGGGGGCACTGAGATGAATCGCCACCTCGTGTTGAAGACGCTGGCGATCGGGCTGCTGGTGCTGTTGCTGCTGGTCCCGCTGGCCCTGATCGAAGGCACGATCGGGGAGCGTGCGTCCTACCGGATGCAGGTACAGGAGGAGGTCGCAGCCACCCATGCCGGTGCGCAGGTGGTTGCCGGGCCGGTGCTGGTATTGCCGTATGTCGAGACCACCACCACGGTCGCCCAGGCCCGGCGCGACGGGGAACCTGCGGTGAGCACGCGTTCGGAGAACCGGACGATGCTGGTGTTCCCTTCGGAACTGGTGGTGGATGGCGAGGTGCAGGTCGAACTGCGCCGGCGCGGCATCCACCAGGCGCCGGTCTGGCGCGCGAAGGCGCTCGAGTTCACCGGGCGATTCGAGCCGGTTGCCCTGCCGAGGCCGGTGTCGTCCGCTCCAGGCACCACGGTGACCGTCGTGGCGGGGGAACCCTATGTCGCATTCTCCATATCCGACCTGCGCGGCTTCGTCGCCACGCCGTCGATCGAACTCGGCGGTGAGCGTGTGCTGTTCGAGCCCCGCGCCGCGCCGCCGTTCGACGGGCCCGCCGTGCGCGCGCGCGTCGATCCGGAGCTGCTGGCCGCCGGCGGCTCGATCGCGTTCAGCCTGCGCGCCGACCTGGCCGGGACGCGGGAACTGTCGTTCGTGCCGATCGGCGACGAGACCCGGGTTTCGCTGCGATCGAACTGGCCGCACCCGAGCTTCGGCGGGCGCTTCCTGCCGCTGGAGCGCGAGGTGGGCGACGCCGGATTCAGCGCCCGCTGGAGCGTGCCGGCGATCGCCACCCAGGCGCGCAGTGCGCTGGCGGGCGGACGGGAGGCGCAGGGCGAACGGGCGCGTGCGACGGCGCCGGTTGACGGGTTCGGCGTGCGGCTGATCGATCCGGTGGACATCTACGCGCAGGCGATGCGCGCGACCAAGTACGGCGTGCTGTTCGTGGTGCTGACCTTCGGTGCGTTCTGGCTGTTCGAGGTGCTGCGCCGCGTGTCCATCCATCCGGTGCAGTACGGCTTCGTCGGCGCGGCGCTGGCCATCTTCTTCCTCCTGCTGCTCGCGCTGTCCGAACACCTGCCGTTCGGGCTCGCGTACGGGCTGGCCGCGGCTGCCTGCATCGCGCTGATCGGGGCCTATCTGGCCGCCGTGCTCGGCGGCATGCGCACCGCCGCCGGATTCTGCGCCGGACTGTCGGCCCTGCACGCGGCCCTGTATTCGGTGATCCGGCTCGAGGACACGGCGCTGCTGGTCGGGACACTGCTGATGTTCTCGGCCCTGGCCTGCGCGATGCTCGCCTCGCGGCGGATCGACTGGACGCGGTTCGGGCTGCCGTCGACGCCGGCCGGCGCCCGGCCGGAATGACCGCGCTGCTGACGATCCCGAAGCCTGGCTGCGCGGCGATTATCATGGTCGCCGCGCGGCATTCGCCGGCGCCAGGCGGACAGACGCGTCGTGCGCGACCGCCATGATCCCGAGGAGGAGCAAGGATGAGTGCCGTGGACAAGGCTGCACAGATGGCCGCGCTGCCCGTGAGGGGCGACGAGGACCCGTTCGTCGTCGCGACCGGAGGCTTCTATCGCCGCTGGTTCAACCTGGTGGATGACATCGCGCCGATGCTGGAGACGGTCAAGGTGCTCGCCAGCACCGAGGACGAGGACTGGGTGCCGACCTGGAGCGCCGTCGCTGCGCGCTACGAGGCACAGGCCGAGGCGGCGCTGGCCGCCGGCGACCGCGCCGGTGCGCGCAGCGGCTTCCTGCATGCCAAGACCTACTACAGCATCGCGCGTTTCCCGTCGCCGTACTGGTCTGGATCGACCATCTGCCCGCCGACGATGAGCCCGATCAAGACGAAGTCGTACGAAGAC
>JAIENF010000192.1 GCA_019751575.1 Burkholderiales bacterium | reverse complement strand
GCGTCGCGCAGGTTGCCGAGCAGTTCGTTCAGCGTGCCCACCAGCGGCCGGACCTCCGCAGGGGCGTAACTGCCGTCGAGCGGACGCAGGTCGCGTGCGGATCGCTGCGCGATTTCCGAACGCAACCGTTCGAGCGGTGCCAGGCTGCGCAGGATGCCGAACCAGACCAGCACCATCGCCATCGTCGCGACCATCAGGTCGGGCACGGTCTCGCCGATCAGGATCTCGCGCGTGAGCCGGTTGCGCTTGACCATCGTCTCGGCGACCTGGATCACCACCGGCCCGTTCGGTTGCGGGACATACAGCGCAGCGATGCGTACCCGTTCCGAGTTGACGGTGCTGTAGTAGAAGACGCGGTGTCCCTCGGGGATGGCCCTCGGCGGTGCAGGCATCTCGGGCTGCCCCGCCAGCAGTTCCCCGCTGATCCTCGAGACCGAGAAGTAGATGCGGTCGTAGCTGTCGATGCGAAGGACGTCCTGTGCGACCTTCGGCAGGTCGAGCACGGTGTTTCCGCCTTCGCCCTTTACATGCTCGGCCAGTGCGAGTGCAGGGTCCAGCAGGGCGCGGTCGTAGGTGATCGTGGCCGAGCGCAGCGCGACCCAGTAGGAGAACAGCGTCCCCGAAACGAGCAGCAGCGCCAGCGGGATGACCAGCCATGTGAGCAGCTGCTGGCGCAGGCTGCGCGCACGTACCGGAGCGACCGCTCCAGGCGCGGAGGGGGGCGTCGTCAACCCGGCTCGTTCTGCTCTTCGAGCAGATAGCCGAAACCGCGCACCGTCCGGATGCGAACGCCACCGGCCTCGACCTTGGCGCGCAGGCGCGACATGTAGACCTCGATCGCGTTCATCGACAGCTCCTTGTCCCAGTTCGACAGGGCCTGCATCAGGTTTTCCTTGGAAACGACCTGTCCGGCGCGCAGCATCAGGTTCTCGAGCACGCTCCATTCGCGGCTGGTCAGGTCGATCGCCTGGCCGTTGAGCGTGGCGCGCCGCGCCACCGTGTCGAGCAGCAGGGGACCGTTGCGAAGTTGCGGGTTCTTGTTCGCCTGGCCGCGGCGCAGCAGTGCGCGCACCCGGGCCTCGAGTTCCGGCAGTGCAAAGGGCTTCGGGAGATAGTCGTCGGCACCCATGTCGAGTCCGTGCACCCTGTCCTCGATCGTGTCGCGCGCGGACAGCACCAGCACCGGCACGTATTCGGGCCGCTTGCGCAGGCGGCGCAGGACCTCGAAGCCGTCGATGCCGGGCAACCCGATGTCGAGCACGATCAGGTCGAAGCGTTCGCGCAGGAAGGCGGCTTCGGCGGCCTCCCCGGTGGCGGCATGCTCGACGCGGAGCTCGGATTCGGTGAACATCCGCGTCAGTCCATCGGCCAGCGTAGCGTCGTCTTCAACGATCAGGATTTTCACGCGCTCTCCCCGAGCAGTGGCATTCGATCAGCGCATGATGCACCCGCAACCTTGCTGCAGCCTTTCACTCCTGACGCAGGCAGATGGCAAGGAGTCGTGGTGGAGACCCGGCAGGATCGCGGACGGGCGCAATTGATTTGCAATTGCCATGCCTGAACGCTACGCTGACATAATCGTTAGTCTCGCGAGTGGAGTCGTTAGGTGGAACGTGGAAGCAGATGGAGCCGTCGAAGTACGGCCTTGGCAGCGCTCGCCCTGGCTGCCTGCCTGGCCTTCCCGCAGTGGACAGTCGCCGCCTCGCTGACACTGCCCGACGCCCTCGGACTGGCGGAGCGGAACAACGCGTCCCTGCAGGCGGTGATTGCACGCCAGGACGGTGCGCGCGCGGCGGCGGTGACGGCGCGCCAGTTGCCAAACCCGGACCTCGACGTCATCGGCGGGCCGGTGCGGCCGCGCGGTCCGGGCGGCCCCGACGGGCATGCATTGGGCATCACGTTCGCCCAGCCGCTCGACTATGCCGGGGTGCGCACGGTACGCGCCCAGGTCGCGGACCTCGGCAGCGAGGGCGCAGAAGCCGCAGTGCGCACCCTGCGCCGATCGCTCTATGCCCGGGTGAAGGTGTTGTTCTTCCAGGTCCTGCAGCGGCAGGAACAGCTGCGCATCGCCGAAGAAGAGTTGCTCGCCCTGCAGCAGATCCGGGATCGGGTGAACCTGAGGGTGCAGCTCGGCGAAGCGCCGCGGCTCGACCTGATCCGCGCCGACACCGAGGTGCTCAACGCGCGCCGCAATCGCGATTCGTCGATGGTCCGGGTCGAGCAGGCGCGCGGGTCCCTTGCGGTTCTGGTCGGGTTGCCGCAGGGCGAACCGCTGCGCCTCGAGGGCGTACTGCCGGCACTGGTCACCATGCCTTCGCTCGCCGGCATCCGCGATCGTGCCTTGCGCAGCAACCCGGAACTCGGCCAGCTCGAAGCCGAGCAGCGCCGTGCCCGTGCCCGGGTCGAACTCGAGCAGCGGCTGCGCACGCCGCAGGTGCGGTTGCTCGCCGGCCACGACGTGGAACCGGACCAGTCCCGGTGGCGGCTGGGCCTGTCGATCCCGCTGCCGCTGTTCAACCAGCGCCAGGGGCAGATCCTCGAAGCGCAGGCGGAGGCCTCGTTCGCGGACGCGCAGCTGCTCGCGCGCCGGCAGCAGCTGCTCGGCGAACTCGACTTCGCGCTCGCGGGCTTTTCGATCGCCCGCCAGCAGGTGGATGCCTTCGAGGGCGGGTTGATCCGCCAGGCGGAGCAGACCGTGCGCGTCGCCGAGGCGGCCTACCGTTTCGGCGAGCGCGGGATCATCGATTTCCTGGACGCCCAGCGCACCCTGCGTGGCGTTCGCCAGGAATACATCAACGCGTTGTACGAAGCGCGTTACGCGCTGATCGAAGTCGAGCGGCTGGTCGGCGTCGACGTGCTGGGAGGAATGAAATGAGTATCCGAAGCCGGGCGCACCGGTCGAAGCTGGCCGTGCTGCTGCTGGTGGTGGCGGGCGCGTCCGCGCTGTCGGGCTGCGGCAAGGAAGCCGCCAAGCCTGCCCCGGCAGCGGCACCTGCGCGCGACGCCTCGCAGGTGAAGGTCGACGCCGAGTTGCTGAAGCGGATACAGGTCGCCCCGGTGGTGCCGGTCGAGATCCAGGAGTATTTCCGCGTGGCCGGAAGCGTCCAGGTCGACGAGGACCGTGTCGCGCGCATCGGGTCCTCGGTCACCGGACGCATCACGGATGCCCCGGGGGCGCTCGGCCTGAACGTGCGCTCCGGACAGACGCTGGCGACCCTCGACAGCGCCGAACTGGCCGCAGCCCAGCGCAACTTCCTGAAGGCCGGCCTCGACCTGGAGCTGGTCCAGCGCGCGGTCGAACGGGCCCGGTTGCTGGTGAACGCAGACGTGATCGGCTCGGCGGAACTCCAACGGCGCGAGAATGAACAGTTCTCCGCCGAGGCGGAGCTGCGGACCGCGCGTGGCAACCTGCTCCTCCTCGGGATGAGCGGGCTGGCGATCGAGCGGCTCGAGAACACGCGTGCGATCAGCCCGGTCATCTCCATCACGTCGAAACTGTCGGGTACGGTGATCGAGCGCCGGGTGACGGTCGGCCAGGTGGTGCAGCCGGCCGACCTGCTGTTCACCGTAGCCGACCTGTCGCAGGTCTGGGTGGTGAGCGAGGTGCCGGAAGAGCAGGCGTACGCCGTGCGCATGGGCGATGCGGTCGAGGTCGAGATCCCGGCGCTGCGCGACCGCAGGCTTTCCGGCAAGGTGACGTTCATCGGCAACACGGTCAATCCTGAAACGCGCACGATCACCGTGCGCACCGTGCTCGCAAACGACGACCGTTCGATCAAGCCGTCGATGCTGGCGACGATGTCGATCCGTGAGCCGATGCGCCGCGCGCTGGCGGTGCCGGCTGGAGCGGCGGTCCGGGACGGGAATCGCGACCATCTCTTCGTGCAGGTCAGGCCCGACCTGTTCCAGTTGCGTCCGGTGACGCTCGGGCCGGAGAGCAACAACGGCCTGCGCCCGGTGCTGGCCGGCATCACCGGGGGCGAGAAGGTGGTCGTCGATGGCGCCTTCCACCTCAACAACGAGCGCAACCGCCAATGATCGAATCGATCATACGTGCGAGCCTTCAGCAGAGGCTCGTGTTGCTCGTCGTGTTCATCGCGCTGGGCATCTTCGGCGCACGCTCGGTGCAGCAACTGTCCCTCGACGCCTTCCCGGACGTCACCAACATCCAGGTGCAGGTGGCCACCGAGGCGCCCGGCCGGTCGCCCGAGGAAGTCGAGCGGTTCGTCACCGTCCCGATCGAGATCGCCCTGACCGGCCTGCCCGGGCTGCGCGAGATGCGCTCGCTCAACCGCGCCGGCCTGTCGCTGATCACGCTGGTGTTCACCGATGCAACGGACGTCTACTTCGCGCGCCAGCTGGTGCTCGAGCGGCTCATCGAGGTGCAGTCCCGCATGCCCCAGGGGACGGTTCCGGTGCTGGGGCCGGTGTCGACCGGACTGGGGCAGGTCTACCAGTACACGCTGGAGCGCGCGGACGACGGCCGGCGCGCGCTGACGCGCGAAGAGCTCACCGAGCGGCGCATCGTGCAGGACTGGGTGGTGCGCCCGATGCTGCGCGGCATCTCCGGCGTGGCCGAAGTCAACTCGCACGGCGGCTATGTGCGGCAGTACCAGGTGCTGGCCGACCCCCAGCGGATGCGCGGCCTGAACGTCCACCTCGCCGAGATATACAGCGCGCTCGAGCGCAACAACGCGAACAGCGGCGGGGGGATCCTGCCGCGCGGCGCCGAACAGTACCTGATCCGCGGGGTGGGGCTGGTACGCACGCTGGAAGACATCGGGAACATCGTGATCAAGGAGGTGCGGGGAACCCCGGTGTTCCTGCGCAGCGTTGCCACGATCACGCTCGGCGAAGAGGTGCGCGTCGGTGCAGCCGTCAAGAACGGCGATACCGAGGCGGTCGCCGGCATCGTGATGATGATCCGGGGCGGCAATGCGCGCGACGTCGTCAGCCGGGTGAAGGAGCGGGTCGAGCAGATCAACGAACAGGACCTGCTGCCCGGCGGGCTGCGGATCGTGCCGTTCTACGACCGGACCGAGCTGGTCGATGCAGCGCTGCTCACGATGGTGAAGGTGCTGCTCGAGGCGATCGTGTTCGTGGTGATCATCCTCGTGGTCTTCCTTGGCGACATACGCTCCAGCCTGATCGTCGTCGCGACGCTGCTGCTCACGCCGCTGTTCACCTTCATGGTGATGAACCAGTACGGCATATCCGCCAACCTGATGTCGCTCGGCGGCCTGGTGATCGCGATCGG
>JAIENF010000103.1 GCA_019751575.1 Burkholderiales bacterium | reverse complement strand
GTCGCGCGGTGGCCGGTTCGATCGGCTTCGTCGAGGGTCGGGCAAGGTATGCCGGCGCGATCGAGTACCGGACCGAGAACTCGCCGCTGGTGAAGCGCCAGATCTGGCTGGTGCGCAACACCGCCTCCTACCAGGTGGACCCGGACTGGCGCGCGATCGGCCGGTTCAACTTCTCCACCAGCAGCAACAACCAGGGCAGCTTCTTCAACGCCGACTTCACCGAGGTGGTCGTCGGTGCCGCATGGCGGCCGGTGCAGGACAATCGCTGGAACGGCCTGTTCAAGTACACGTTCTTCAACAACGTGCCGGCGCCGGGCCAGGTCGGACTGACGAGTTCGGGGGCGCTGTCTGGCCAGGGCAATGCCTTCGACTTCGCGCAGAAGAGCCACGTGCTGTCCGCGGATGCGATCTACAAGGTGACGCCGCGCTTGTCCGTGGGCGGCAAGTACGCGATTCGCGTCGGCGAACTGCGCGCGTCCCGTACCCAGGGCGAATGGTTCTCGAGTACGACGCAGTTCTTCGGCGTGCGGGCGGACTACCGGGTGACGCACGAGTGGAGCGCGCTGGCCGAGGCCCGGCTGCTCAAGGTCTCGACCGCCCAGGATGCACGCGCGGGGCTGCTGTTCGCGGTGTACCGCCATATCGACCGAAACCTGCGGGTCGGCCTGGGTTACAACTTCACCGACTACAGCGACAACCTCACCGATCTGTCCTTCCGCAGCCGCGGCGTGTTCCTGAACGTCGTGTCTGTCTGGTGATGGGGTGAGTTGGGGCGGCGTGGGCCGGCGCTGAATCAGTCGCCGCCGCCGCCGCCGTCGCCCCCGCCGCCGTCGCCGTCACCGAAGCCGTCGGTGCCGCCGTCCCACCGGGTGTCCTGGAAGTCCTCGGCTGTCCAGGTGCGCTCTCGTTCGAGGCTCCAGCCGTCGGCACCGTCGCCATCGCCGCCGCCGTAGTCGCCACCGTGGTCCCGGCGCAGCCGCTGCAGCCGCGAGGCGTCGGTCGCGAAGTAGTAGTGGCCATGCGCAATCCTGAGCTTCGAATCGAGTGCGAACAGCAGCGGCACCCGCGTTGGCTCGTACGGGTCGAGGTTCTCTTCCCGGCAGCAATGCCACCAGCAGCGTCGCAGCGCGGCATTGGCCTCTGCCTGCGCCGAAAGCGATACGGGGACGGTGACCGGCAGGGAACGTCCCAGTGCGTCGCGGCAGTAGGCCTCGTACTGCGCACCGCGTTCCGCGAACGCCGTCCACAGCGCCCCCACCACGCGCGACGGCATGGCAACCGGGTGCCGACCTGCCTTCAGTTGTGCCAGGAAGAACTTGCGCAGGCCGCGCGCCACCAGTTGCCGGTCCTTCAGGGAAAGGCTCGGAAACGGGCCTGACAGGGTGTCCAGCAATCCGGGAGGCAGCAGCGTCTCGCGGATGAACGCGGCGCGCACCTGCCGCCGCCACAGGCCGTATACGACCAGCAGCGCCATGGCCAGGCCGACCGTGACCACCAGCAGGCCGGTGCTCATCGCCATGCCCCGGATCGGCGCGCGGATTCATCGCTGGCGCGGGCCCCGGGGCGGGAGCAGGGGTTCGGCGGTGCATCGGTCATGGCGTTCGGTCTCTCGAGAAGGGGGCGGCACGGCAGCCCGGCCTGCGGCGGCAGCCGATTCGCGCGTCGCACGCCCCGGGGCAGGCGACGCGGACGGGTGCGCCGGTGCGGCCGATGGTGGCGGTTATACTCGATGCCCTCGGCCCGTGCCCGCGGCGCGGGCCTCCTCCATGTCCCGAGCGAGCCCGCCGATGAATGAACTGGTCACCTTCTGGATCAATGGCGCACGCCACGCCGCCCGCAGCACCCGTACCGGCGACGTGACCAACCCGGCTACCGGGCAGGTCATCCGCAAGGTGGCCCTTGCCGATGCCGCGGACGTCGATGCCGCGGTGCGTGCCGCCAGTGCCGCGTTCTCCGACTGGAGCACGACGCCGCCGCTGCGCCGCGCGCGGGTGATGGCGAAGTTCAAGGACCTGATCGAACAGCACCGCGACCGGCTTGCGAGGCTGATCACCGAAGAGCATGGCAAGACGCTGCCCGACGCGCAGGGCGAAGTCCAGCGCGGGCTGGAGGTCGTGGAATTCGCGAGCGGCGTGCCGCACCTGCAGAAGGGCGAACACGCCGAGGATGTCGGCCGCGGCATCGACTGCCATTCGCGCCTGCAGGCGATCGGCGTGTGCGCCGGCATCACGCCGTTCAACTTCCCGGTGATGGTTCCGTGCTGGATGTTCCCGGTCGCCATCGCCTGCGGCAACACGTTCGTGCTCAAGCCGTCCGAGAAGGACCCTTCGGCGAGCCTGCTGCTGGCGGAACTCCTGAAGGAGGCCGGGCTGCCCGACGGCGTCTTCAACGTCGTCCATGGCGACAAGGCCGCGGTCGATGCGCTGCTCGGCCACCCGGCGGTGCGTGCGGTCTCGTTCGTGGGTTCCACCCCGATCGCGAAGTACGTGTACGAAACCGCGGCGCGCGGCGGCAAGCGCGTGCAGGCGCTGGGCGGCGCGAAGAACCATGCAGTGGTGATGCCCGATGCCGACCTCGACTTCGCCGCCGACGCGATCGCCGGTGCGGGCTACGGATCGGCCGGCGAGCGTTGCATGGCGATCTCCGCCGTGGTGGCCGTGGGCGACATCGGCGACGCGCTGGTCGAGAAGATCGCGAAGATCGGTGCCGGCTACAAGGTCGCCCCGGGCGACACCCCGGGCGCCGACATGGGCCCGTTGGTGTCGAAGGTGCACCGCGACAAGGTGAAGGGCTATGTGGACAGTGGCGAATCCGAGGGCGCCGCGCTCGTGCTGGACGGACGCAGGCTGTCGGTCGACGGGCACGAGCAGGGCTACTTCCTCGGTCCGACGCTGTTCGACCATGTCAGCCCCGAGATGTCGATCTACCGTGACGAGATCTTCGGTCCGGTGCTGTCCGTGGTCCGCGTCAATACGCTCGACGAGGCGATCGCACTGGTCAACCGCAACGAGTTCGGCAACGGCACCGCGATCTTCACCGGGTCCGGCGGTGCCGCGCGCAAGTTCCAGAACGAGATCGAGGTCGGCATGGTGGGTGTGAACGTGCCGATCCCGGTGCCGATGGCGTTCTTCTCGTTCGGCGGCTGGAAGCAGTCCCTGTTCGGCGACCTCCACGTGCACGGCATGGAAGGGGTCTACTTCTACACGCGCACCAAGGTGATCACCGAACGCTGGCCGTCGTCCGCCGTGCCTGCGCCGGTGGCGGGGCGATCCACCGTGATGCCGACCCACGGCTGACCGGCGGAGGGGGCGCCTATCTGCGCCGACGTTGATCGACGTCAATTTTCCGTAAGTTTCGTTGGCGGTACAGTAGATTCATGGAAACCGCGGTGATGGAAGCAGCGCAAGGGTGCGCCGTGGAAGTACCGCAAGAAGGAGGTTCTATGTCTATCAAGGTATTGCTGGCAGTCGATGGTTCCGTGGTGTCCGATCGTGCGACCGACCGGTTGATCGCGTTCAAGCGCGCCGGCGTGCCGTTCGAGGCGACGCTGATGACGGTGCAGCCCTTCATGAGCATCGAGGCGCAGGCCATGCACCTGCAGTCCTACGGCCAGGAGGCGATGAAATCGGCCCGCGCACGGCTCGATGCCGCAGGGATTCCTTATGAGACCCATATCGCAATGGGGCCTGCGGGCGTTAGAATCTGCGAATTCGCCGATGCCGGTGGCTTCGAACTGATCGTGCTGGGCACGAAGGGCCTCGGCTGGGTGAATACCGTCCTCGTGGGTTCTGTCGCCAAGCATGTGATCGAATCCTCAAACGCGCCGGTCCTCCTGGTTCGCTGACCTGCGGCAGGGAGTCCGGCGGGCAGCAGGCCTGCTGCTGCGCAGGTGCCGGCGAGGTGCTGGCGGCGCGGGCTTGCTTCTGTGCGGTGCCGGGCCTGTCCCTGGCCGGTCCTGCACAGCCACAGGAGACTCAGATGGAGAAGGTGCTTTTGGCTGTCGATGGTTCCCCGTGTTCGGACCGCGCGGTACGCTGGGCGATCGATCTGATCTCGGCGATGGCCCGGCCCGCGCAACTGCATGTCGTCACCGTGCAGCCGGCGATCACGGCAGGCGGGATCCGCAGTTTCGTCGGCAACGAAGCGATCGAAACCTTCCAGCGCGAGGAGGGCGACAAGTGCCTCTCTTCGGCACGCAAGGCGCTCGATGCGGCGAAGATCGCCCATGTACCGCATATCCTGCTGGGTCCGATCGGGCAGTCGATCGCCGATTTCGCGGCGCAGAACGGATGCGATGGCATCGTGATGGGCACCCGCGGGCTGGGTGGCGTCACCGGCCTGGTGTTGGGTTCCGTCGCCACGCAGGTGATCCAGGCCGCCACCGTCCCGGTCACGCTGATCAAGTAACGCCCGTATCCCGCCCAGTCCCCGCCGATGGCAGCCCGCAAGCCACGCGTCGATCCGCTCACCGAGAGCGAACTCGACGAACTCGACCGTTTCCTGCTGTCGAGCGCAACCCCCGAGGACTCGATGGACCTCGAGGAACTCGACGGGTTCATCGCCGGGCTGGTGTGCAGTCCGGTCGCGGTCGGCGCGAGCGAATGGCTTTCGCTGATCTGGGGCGACACCGAGGACGGCCGGCGGCCGGTGCGCTTTGCCTCGGCGGCGCAATGCCGGCGCATCCTCGAACTGCTCGACCGGCACTGGGCGACGATCGCCTGGACCCTGCATTCGGGCATGCCGACGATGCCGATCCTGTTCGAGTACAAGTCGGGGCCGCCCGTATCCGCAGCCGACCGCATGGCCGAGCTGGTGCCCGGCAGCACCTGGGCGATCGGATTCATGCGCGCGGTCGGCCTGCACGCAGACGACTGGCAGGATGCGTTCGACGACGATGCCGCGTCGGAATCGCTGACCCCGATCGTCACGCTCGCCCATGCCGATGACCGGGAGATCGTCGAGCAGCCGCTGTCTGCGCAACAGGTCGAATCGCTGATCGAGGAACTGCCCGACAGCACGCTCGAGCTGCACCAGTTCTGGCACCCGCGCGGCAGCGGGCCGGAAGAGCGTGCGCCGGTGCGCAAGCCGCCGAAGCTCAAGCCGGCTGATCCCTGTCCGTGCTGCAGCGGTCGGCCGTTCGCACGGTGCTGCGGGGCCACCGGTTCCCTCAACTAGTCCGGTCCCGCGTCCCGGTGCCGGTCGCCGGTGCCGATCCCGGCGCGCACATCGGCATCGACGGCATCGATCTC
>JAIENF010000638.1 GCA_019751575.1 Burkholderiales bacterium | reverse complement strand
CGCCCTGCACCAGCACGTTGTCGTCCTCGCTCGCCGTGAAGTCGGTGCGGCTCGCCTTCGACTTGCCGTTGACCGCCTCGGTGAAGTAGTCGAACGTGCCCGAATCGGTACCGGCGCCGAACAAGGCGATCGGCTGGTCGGGCCAGGCCGGGTTCACCTGGTTCCAGCGCATGATCTTGCCGGTGGCCGCCGGCTCCCAGATCGTGCGCAGTTCCGCGAGCGTGATCTGCTTCAGCCAGGTGTTCTTCGGGTTCACCACGACCGACAGGGCGTCGTAGGCGATGGCCATCTCGACGTAGTCGATGCCGTTCTTGCGGCACAGTTCCATCTCGGCGCGGGTGATCGGACGCGAGGCGTTCTGCACGTCGGTCTCGCCGCTGCAGAACTTGCGGAAGCCGCCGCCGGTGCCGGATACGCCGACCGTCACGCGGACCTTCCCCTTGTTGGCTTTCTGGAACTCCTCGGCCACGGCTTCGGTGACCGGGAACACGGTGCTCGAGCCGTCGACGCGGACCTGCGGCTGTGCGATGGCGGAGCTGGCTGCCAGCGCGAACGTCGCGGCAGCGAGGGTGATCGAGGCGAGCGACGCCAGACGGATGCGGTTCAGCATTGGGATCCTTTGGGTGGAGGCATGGACTCCCGCGATCCTAAGGGTCGCGCATGACAATTTCATGACCCGGGGGCCGATCAGCGCCGGAAACGCTTCAGGCCGCCTTCCCGATGGCCTCGGCGATCGATTCCGCGCAGCGCCGGGACAGCGATTCCTGGTCGGATTCGACCATCACCCGAACGACCGGTTCGGTTCCTGACGGACGCAACAGCACCCGGCCACGGGCTCCCAGGGCCTCGCCGGCGCTGGCAACCGCCTGCGCCACCGCCGGATTCTCGCGGAATGCCCGGGGATCGGCGGTGCGTACATTGATCAGTACCTGCGGAAACAGCACCAGCGACCCGGCGACCTCGGCCAGGCTGCGGCCGGTGCGCCGCATCGCGGCCAGCACCTGCAGCGCGGACACGATGCCGTCGCCGGTGGTGTGCCGGTCGAGGCAGAGGATATGGCCGGAATTCTCGCCGCCGACCTGCCAGCCGCGCGCGCGCAGCTGCTCGAGCACATAGCGGTCGCCGACCGCTGCGCGGACGAAAGGGATGTCCCGCGCCGCGAGCGCGTGTTCCATCGCCAGGTTGGTCATCAGCGTACCGACGACCCCCCCGACCAGCAGCCCGCTCTCGTGGCGATCGACCACGATCGCATGCAGCAGCTGGTCTCCGTCGTAGACGGTGCCATCCTGGTCGCACATGAGCAGGCGGTCGCCATCGCCGTCGAGCGCGATGCCGAGGTGGGCACGGTTCGCCTTGACCGCCTCGCGCAGCGCGGCCGGATGGGTGGCGCCGAAACTGCGGTTGATGTTGAAGCCGTCCGGCTGGTTGCCGATCGCGATCACGTCGGCACCCAGTTCGTGGAACACCGGTCCGGCGACGTGGTAGGTCGCGCCATGCGCGCAATCGACCACGATGCGCATCCCGCGCAGGTCGCGCTCGGCCGGGAAGGTCCCCTTGCAGAACTCGATGTAGCGCCCGCCGGCATCGCTGATCCGTCGCGCACGTCCCAGGTGCGCCGATTCGCGCGTGACCATCGGCTCGTCGAGCACGCGTTCTATCTCGAGCTCGACCGCATCGGGCAGCTTGTTGCCGTCGCCCGAAAAGAACTTGATGCCGTTGTCTTCGTAGGGATTGTGCGAGGCGCTGATGACGATGCCTGCCGACAGGCGCAGCGCGCGCGCGAGGTAGGCCACCGCAGGCGTCGGCATCGGACCGCAGAGGTAGACATCCACGCCGGCCGCGGACAGTCCGGCCTGCAGTGCCGACTCGAGCATGTACCCCGACACCCGCGTGTCCTTGCCGATCACCACCGCCGGCTGCACCGGCGCGCGTGCGGCACCCGCCGGCGCGGCATCGCCCTGCTGGCCGGCGAGCACCCGCCCCGCCGCGTTGCCCAGCCGCATCACGAAGTCGGGGGTGATCGGAGGCACGCCTACGCGGCCGCGCACGCCATCGGTGCCAAAGTACTTTCGGGTCAAGGAAGTTGCCTGTTGCCTGAACGGTTGGGCGCGTCGAGCGCGCGCCAGACCATCAGGGCATCCCGCGTCTCGCGCACGTCGTGGACCCGGATTATGTCAGCGCCATGAAGCGCGCACCACAGTGCGCTGCCGACGCTGGCGGCCAGCCGCTCGCCGGTCGCCCGGCCGGTGAGCGCCCCGAGCATCGACTTGCGTGAAACACCGACCAGCACGGTACAGCCCAGGTCGTGCAGGCGCGGCAGCGCCTGCAGCAGCGCGAGGTTGTGTTCAAGGGTCTTGCCGAAGCCGATGCCGGGATCGACCGCGATCCGCTCGCGCACCACCCCGGCGTGCACCAGCGCATCGACCCGGCCGGCGAGGAAGGCCATCACCTCGGACACCACGTCGGCGTACCGGGGCTCGCGCTGCATCGTCGCGGGTGTCCCCTGCATGTGCATCACGCAGACACCGGCCTCGCTGTCCGCCAGGGTCTCGAGCGCGCCCGGCGTGCGCAGCGCCTGGATGTCGTTGACGATCGACGCACCGGCGGCGATGGCAGCGCTCATCACCGCCGGCTTCGTCGTGTCGACCGACAACGGAACCCCGGCCTCGGCGAGTCCTTCGACCACCGGGAGCACGCGGCGCATTTCCTCCGACACGCTGACTTCCGCGGCGCCGGGCCGGGTCGACTCGCCCCCGATGTCCACGATGTCCGCGCCTTCGCCGACCAGGGCCCCACCGTGCGCGACGGCGGATGCCATGTCGAGGAACTGCCCGCCATCGGAGAAGGAATCGGGGGTGACGTTGATCACCCCCATCAGGCGCGGGCGGTCAAGGGCGATCCTGAACCGTCCGCAACTCCAGTAACGACGCACGGAACCGGGCTCCGCGCAGGGGCTCAGGCCTCGGTCGCGGGCGTCGTCGACGGCGCGGGCGCACTCGGCGTGGAGGCGTTGCCACCGCCCGGGGACGACGCCGGCGGCTGCGACGGCTTCGGCGGCCGCGGCGGACGGCCTTCCATGATGTCCTGGATCTGCTCGGCATCGATCGTCTCGAACTCGAGCAGCGCGTTGGCCATCGCATGCATCTTGTCGCTGTTCTCCTCGATCAGCCGGCGTGCCAGCGTGTACTGCTGGTCGATGATGCGGCGGATCTCGGCGTCGACCTGCTGCATGGTCGCCTCGGACACGTTCTTGTGCGTGGTGATCGACCGTCCGAGGAAGACCTCGCCCTCGTTCTCGCCGTACACCATGGTGCCGAGCTCCTTGCTCATGCCCCACTGGGTGACCATCTTGCGCGCGAGGTCGGTGGCCCGCTCGAAGTCGTTCGAGGCGCCGGTGGTCATGTGGCCCATGAACACCTCTTCGGCGATGCGGCCACCGAACAGCACGGCGATGTTCTGCAGGATCTGTTCGCGGTCCATGCTGTAGCGGTCCTCGACCGGCAGTTGCATGGTCACCCCGAGGGCACGGCCGCGCGGGATGATGGTGACCTTGTGCACCGGGTCGGTCTTGTCGAGCATGCGCGCGACCAGTGCATGGCCGGCCTCATGGTAGGCGGTGTTCTTGCGCTCGTGCTCGGGCATGACCATCGACCGGCGCTCGGCGCCCATCATGATCTTGTCCTTGGCCTTCTCGAAGTCGTCCATGTCGACCAGGCGCTTGTTCTTGCGCGCGGCGAACAGCGCGGCCTCGTTCACCAGGTTCGCGAGGTCGGCGCCCGAGAAGCCGGGGCAGCCGCGCGCCAGGATGTCGGCCCGCACGTCGGGCGAGATCGGCACCTTGCGCATGTGCACCTGGAGGATCTGCTCGCGGCCGCGGATATCCGGCAGCGGCACCACCACCTGGCGGTCGAAACGGCCCGGGCGCAGCAGCGCCGGGTCGAGCACGTCAGGGCGGTTGGTGGCGGCGATCACGATCACGCCGACCGCGCCTTCGAAGCCGTCCATCTCGACCAGCAGTTGGTTGAGGGTCTGTTCGCGCTCGTCGTTGCCGCCACCCAGGCCGGCACCGCGCTGGCGGCCGACCGCATCGATCTCGTCGATGAACAGGATGCAGGGCGCGTGTTTCTTGGCCTGCTCGAACATGTCGCGCACGCGGGCTGCGCCGACGCCGACGAACATCTCGACGAAGTCGGAGCCGGAGATCGAGAAGAACGGCACCTTCGCTTCGCCGGCGATCGCCTTGGCGAGCAGCGTCTTGCCGGTGCCCGGGCTGCCGACCATCAGCACGCCGCGCGGGATGCGCCCGCCCAGCTTCTGGAATTTCGACGGATCGCGCAGGAAGTCGACCAGCTCGGAGACCTCTTCCTTGGCTTCCTCGCAGCCGGCGACATCGACGAAGGTGATCTGGTTGCTGTTCTCGTCATGCAGCTTGGCGCGGCTCTTGCCGAACGAGAACGCGCCACCCCGGCCGCCGCCCTGCATCTGGCGCATGAAGAACACCCAGACCCCGATCAGCAGCAGCATCGGGAACCAGGAGACGAAGATGTTCATCAGCAGCGAGGGCTCTTCCTCGGGCTTGGCTTCGATGATCACGCCGCTCTTCAGCAGGTCGCTGACCAGCCAGGGGTCCGACGGCGAATAGGTGACGAACCGCTTGCCGTCGCCACGCAGGCCCTTGATCACCCGGCCCTCGATCGTGACCTTGGCTACCCGGCCGGCCTTCACCTCTTCGATGAACTGGGAGTACTCCAGCGTGTTGCTCTGGACCTGACGCGTGTTGAACTGCTGGAAGACGGTCATCAGCACCAGGGCAATGACCAGCCAGATCGCGACGTTCTTCACCAGATTGTTCAAGCGCTGCTCCTGCTGGGGTAAGGCGCGGGCGGCGACCCGCGCGAAAGGAAACATTCTAAACCCGAAACAAGACCGGAAAGGGTCCGGTCATGCCTCGACCAACACGGTCTCCGGGAGGTGAGGCGGTGCAACGCGCGTTTCCGGACCCGGCGGGCGGTGCCCGGGACCGCCGGCCCTCCCTGCATATCGGCCCGGGAACCGGAAAACTTGCGTCCCGGCCCCCGCCCATGCTCCTGCCGCAGCCCTTCGCCGGCCTCCGGCCGGCCCTCTACCCGCCGCCGACGCCCGGTTTCAGGTGCCGTCCGAGCAGGAACAGCTCGCTGCTGCGGTCGCGCGACGCCGCCGGCTTGCGGCTGGCGACCGTCCTGAACGTCTGCAGCATCTGG
>JAIENF010000441.1 GCA_019751575.1 Burkholderiales bacterium | reverse complement strand
GCCGGGTGGTGGTGATCGGCGGCGGCTACGGCGGCGCGACCTTCGCCAACCACATGCGGCAGTTCGCCCCGGAGATCGAGGTGGTGATGGTCGAGCGCTCTGGCGCGTTCGTCTCCTGCCCGCTGTCGAACCGCGTGCTCGCCGGCACGATGCAGATCAGCGAGATCACGCGCAGCTACGAGACGTTGCGGAACGCGCGCGGGGTGAAGGTGCTGCGCGACGAGGCGCTGGCGATCGACCCCGACAAGCGGGTGGTCATGCTCGCGCGCGGTGGCGCGCTGCGCTATGACCGGGTGGTCGTCTCGCCCGGCATAGATTTCAGCTGGAACGAGATTCCGCAGATGGCGAAGAACCCGGCGGAGGCGATCGAGCGCGTGCCGCATGCCTGGCATGCCGGGGCACAGACGCTGCTGCTGCGCAGGCAGCTCGAGGCGATGCCCGACGGCGGTGTGTTCGCCATGCATATCCCGCTGGCGCCCTACCGCTGCCCGCCCGGGCCGTACGAGCGGGCCAGCCAGGTCGCGCACTACCTGTGGAACCACAAGCGCAAGTCGAAGATCGTGATCCTCGATTCCAATGAAGCGATCACCTCGAAGCCGGCGCTGTTCGCCGCCGCCTGGAAGCAGTACTACCCCGGGATGATCGACTACCGGCCCAACAGCCGCCTGCTCGACGTCGATGTCGCGGGGCGCGTGGCGCGGCTGGAGTTCGACGACGTCAAGGCCGACGTGCTGAACGTGATCCCGCCGCAGAAGGCAGCGGCGATCGCCGAGCGCACCGGCCTGATCACTGCCAACGCGCGCTGGTGCGAAGTCGATTTCCTCACCTACGAGTCGGTGAAGGTCAAGGGCGTGCACGTCCTGGGCGATTCGATCCTCGCCGCGCCGGCGATGCCCAAGTCCGGCCACATGGCCAACCAGCATGCCAAGGTCTGCGCCTCCGCGGTGATCGACCTGATGCGCGGGCGTGCCCCGTTCGCAGCGCCGATGCTGATCAACACCTGCTACAGCTTCCTCACCGAACTCGACACCATCCGGGTCTCGTCGGTGCACCGCTACGATGCCGCCAAGCGCACGATGCTCACCGTGCCGGGCAGCGGCGGATTGTCGGCCGCACCCAGCGCGCTCGAAGGCGCGTATGCGCTGCAGTGGGCGCAGAACATCTGGGCGAACATGCTGGGCTGAACGCGGGGCGGCAGCGTTGCCTGCCGCTTCGCCGCAGTGCATCCGTCAGCCTGACCCGAGGCCGGCGCGCATCTTCGCGCATGTGCAGTGCGTGAGAATCCGGCCGTGCACCGGCATCGATCGCGTGCGACGCTTCGCCATGGCCTGACGACGGACCACGGCGCGCGCACGGCCGGCCGTCCATATGCTGGAACAGCATTTGCTTATGCCCCCCTGCGTACCCAGCGGCAGACGTCGCCCTGCAGGCGACGTGCCCCGCGGGCCGGACTCAACTTGCGCAAGGGAGGTCGGGCGATGCAGCGGACGAATCGACGAGGCGGACCGTTCCAGCAGGCGCTCGCTGCGAACGCCCTGGTGCTGGCGGTGGCGACGACGGGCGTGCATGCGCAGGACATGAACACGGCGCGCCACCTTGCGCAGACCTGTACCAACTGCCACGGCACCAACGGCCTGAGCGTGGGCGGGATGCCGAGCATCGCGGGGCAGGACCGCGAGTACCTGGCGCGCCAGATGCGCGACTTCCGCGATGGCAAGCGTCCGGCCACGGTGATGCATCAGCTGGCGAAAGGCTTCACCGACCCCGAGATCGACGCGCTTGCCGCATGGTTCGCGGCGCAGAAGTCCCCCGCTCGCAGGTAACCCGAAAGGAGGCTCGACGATGAGTACGACCCGACGTCGGTTCATCGGATTCGCTGGTGCTTCAGCGGCCGTGGCTGCATTCGGTGGATGTGCTTCCCTCTCGACCCATCCGCCGGCCGGTGGCCGGGTCGTCGTGATCGGCGGGGGCTATGGCGGTGCCTCGGCGGCGACGCGGCTGCGCCAGCTCGCGCCGCAGATCGAGGTGGTGCTGATCGAACGCGAGCCGGCGTTCGTCTCGTGCGCGCTGTCCAACCGGATCCTGGCCGGGACGATGGCGATCGACGAGCTGACCGTCGGCTACGGCGGGCTCGCCGCCAACGGCGTGCGCGTGGTGCGCGGCGAGGTCACCGCGATCGACGCCGATGCGCGTGCGGTGCGCCTCGCCGGCGGGTCCGTGCTGCGCTATGACCGGCTGATCGTCGCCGCGGGAATCGACTTCATGTACGAGACGATTCCGTCGATGGCGGCGGACCCGGGGCAGGCCATGCAGGTCGTCCCGCATGCCTGGAAGGCCGGCGCGCAGACGCTGCTGCTGCGCAGGCAGCTCGAGGCGATGCCCGATGGCGGGGTGTTCGCGATCCACATCCCGCCGACGCCGTACCGCTGTCCGCCCGCGCCATACGAGCGGGTGAGCCAGGTCGCCTGGTACCTGCGCAACAACAAGCCGAAGTCGAAGATCGTGGTGCTCGACTCGAACGATGCGATCGTCGCCAAGGCCGGGCTGTTCACCGCCGCCTGGAAGAAGTGGTATCCGGGCATGATCGACTACCGTCCGAAGAGTCTGCTCGTCGATGTCGACCTGCGCACCCTGACCGCGATCACGGAGTTCGAGAAGGTACGCGCCGACGTGCTCAACGTGCTGCCGCCGATGCGCGCCGGGCGCATCGCCGCGCAGGCAGGCCTGGTGACGACCAACGCACGCTGGTGCGACGTGAACTACCTGACCCTCGAGAGCGTCAAGGTGAAGAACGTGCACGTGCTCGGCGATTCGACGTTCGCCGCGCCGGGCATGGCCAAGTCGGGGCACATGGCCAACCAGCATGCGAAGGTGTGCGCCTCGGCGATCGCCGACCTGATGCAGGACCGGATGCCGTTCGCCAGTCCGATGATGATCAACACCTGCTACAGCTTCATCACCGACCGCGAGGCGGTGCGCGTGTCGCACGTGCACCGCTACGATGCGGACAAGCGCACGATGATGCTGATCCCGGGTGGCGTCGGGCTGTCGGCCGAACCGACCGCGCTGGAAGGCACGTACGCGGTGCGCTGGGCGCAGAACATCTTCGCCAGCATGCTCGGCTGACCGGCAGGTGCGGCGGGCCGGGCTGGTCGCCGGCGGATTCATGCCGCCAGCCGGGTCACGGTGGCAGAATGGCCGGGCAAGTCCATCCATCCACCGCCGTGCCAACCGACCAGGACCCCAGCCATGTACTCGACGCTGCTCGCCCGTGTGTGCTCGCCGATCGCGCTGCTGGCCGAGGGCGGGTTGCGTGCAGGCGCCCGTGCGCTGGCGCTGCTGACGATCGTCGCCGCGGGCATGTCGGCCCCGGCGCCGTCATTGGCGCAGCCAGCGGCCGATGCCCAGCGCACGGCCGAGGCGGAGCAGCAGCGGCTGCGCGAGGCGGTCGACGCAGTGGTGCGCATCCGGATGCGGGCGCTGCGCGATGCGACCTCGATGGAACTGCTCGGGCCCGACCGCGAGGGCACGGGCGTGGTGATCGACAGCAGCGGCCTGGTCCTCACCATCGGCTACCTCGTGGTGGAGGCCTCGCGCATCGAGGTGTTCACCGCCGACGGCAAGAGCATGCCGGCGACCCTGGTGGCGTTCGACCAGCCGACCGGCCTGGCGCTGCTGCGCACCAGCTCGCCGGTGCCGGTACGGCCGGTGGAACTGGGCGACTCTGCCCGGCTGGAGGCGACCGAGCCGGTGCTGGTGGCCAGTGCCGTGGCGGCCGACGTCGCCTATGTCGCGTCCCGGCGCACCTTCACCGGCTACTGGGAGTACATCCTCGAGGACGCGATCTTCACCGCGCCCCCGCGCGGCGACTTCGCCGGCGCCGCGCTGATCGGCCGCGACGGCCGCCTGCTGGGCATCGGTTCGCTGTTCGTGGCCGACGCGATGCAGCCCAGGGCAAACTTCCCCGGCAACATGTTCGTCCCGGTCAATTCGCTGCGTCCGATCCTCGGCGACCTGATCGCCAACGGGCGGCGTGCCGATGCCCGTCCCTGGCTCGGACTGCACACGCAGGAGGTGCAGGGCCGTATCGTGGTGACCCGCGTGACGCCGGAGAGCCCTGCCCAGAAGGCGGGATTGCGCCGGGGCGATATCATCACGGCACTGGCGGGCCAGGAACTCGCCGGACAGGCCGATCTGTACAAGCGTCTCTGGGCTTATGGCAAGCCCGGGGTCAGGGTGCCGCTGCGTGTACTACAGGGAAACAGGATGCTGGAAGTGGGTGTCGAATCGATGGACCGGTTCGACCATTTCCGGGGCCAGCCGACGCTCTAGCGCCGGCGACCGGCGCTCGGCGGTGTGCGCTGCCGGAATGCAGCACGCTGGCACGACCCGGCGGCTGTGGCTGGCGTGTGCACTGGCTGGCAGCCTGATGGGGGCGGGTACCCTTGCGGCAGCCGAGTCCCCGACCGACCCGATGGCGCGCCGCATGCAGGCCTGCACCCCCTGCCATGGCCAGGAGGGCAGGGCGACCGCCGAGGGCTACTTTCCGCGCATCGCCGGCAAGCCGGCCGGGTACCTGTATGCGCAGCTCGTGCACTTCCGCGACGGGCGTCGCTCGAACGCGTCGATGAACGGGCTGGTGCAGCACCTGTCCGACGACTACCTGCGCGAGATCGCGGGCTGGTTCTCTCGCCAGGACCTGCCGTATCCGCCGCCGGCGGCGGCACGCGCCAGCGCGGCGCAACTGGCCCGCGGCGAACGCCTGGTGCGCGAGGGCGATCCCGCGCGCAGGCTTCCCGCCTGCGCGGCCTGCCATGGCGCCGCGCTGACCGGCGTGCAGCCGGCCATGCCCGGGCTGCTCGGCCTGCCGCGGGACTACATCGCTGCGCAGATCGGCGCCTGGAAGTCGCGCCAGCGGCGCGCGGCGGCACCCGACTGCATGGCCGAGATCGCCGGACGGATGAACAGCGACGACATCGCCGCCGCGTCGGCGTGGCTTTCGACGCAGCCGGTTCCGGCGGGCGGCCGGCCGTCGGAATCGCCGCTGCCGTCGATGCCGCTGAAGTGCGGCAGCGTTCCATGAGGCGTACGCCCGCCACGCGCGCGGGAGGCGGTCTCCTGCGCCTGCTGTTGCGCACGGCGACCGGCGTGCTCGCGCTGGCCGGCACTGCTGCCGCGCTCGTTGCGATGCTGAACCTGCGTGGCGAGGATCCGGTCGATCCGGGCGCGGCGCCGC
>JAIENF010000395.1 GCA_019751575.1 Burkholderiales bacterium | reverse complement strand
GTCGGACCAGCACCGCGGCTGGTTCCATTCGTCGCTGCTGGTGTCGTGCATGATGAACGGCACGCCGCCGTACAAGGCGCTGCTCACCCACGGCTTCGTCGTCGACGGTGCCGGGCGCAAGATGAGCAAGTCGAAGGGCAACGTGGTCGCGCCGCAGCAGGTGGTCGACTCTCTGGGCGCCGACGTGCTGCGGCTGTGGATCGCGGCCACCGACTATTCGGGCGAACTGTCGATCTCCCAGGAGATCCTGAAGCGCGTGGTCGAGTCCTACCGGCGGGTGCGCAACACGATCCGCTTCCTGCTGGCCAATGTCGACGACTTCGATCCGGCGGTGCACGCGGTGCCGATGGCGCAGCGCGTCGAGATCGACCGTTACGCCGCCGTGCTGCTGGAGCGCCTGCGCGTCGCCGTGGCCGCGGATTACGAACGCTACGAGTTCCACCTGGGCGTGCAGCGGCTTCACCACTTCTGCTCCGAAGACCTCGGCGCGTTCTACCTGGACATCCTGAAGGACCGCCTGTACACGACCGCGCCCGGTTCGTTCGCACGGCGTTCGGCGCAGAGCGCGCTGCACGAGATCGCGCGCACGCTGCTGCAGCTGTTCTCGCCGGTGCTGACCTTCACGGCCGACGAGGCGTGGACCGTGCTGGTGCGCGACCCGGAGTCCACCGTGTTCACGACCACGTGGGCGCCGGTGGCGGACGTGCCTGCCGACCCGGCGCTGGAGGCGCGCTGGTCTGCGGTGCGCGAGGTGCGCGCACGGGTGCTGAAGGAACTCGAGGCGCTTCGCACCGCGGGCAGCATCGGCTCCGGGCTCGCCGCCGAGGTCGAGGTGCATGTGGCTGGCGAAGCGCATGACGCACTGGCCGCGCTCGGAGACGACCTGCGTTTCGTGTTCATCACGTCCGCGGCCCGTGTCGTGCGCGCCGCCGATGGCGCGGAAACTTCCGTGGTGGCGGTGGCGAGCCAGGGCGCGAAGTGCGCGCGTTGCTGGCACTACCGGGACGACATCGGCAGCCATGCCGGGCATCCGGCGATCTGCGGCCGCTGTGCCGGCAACCTGTCGGGCACCGGCGAGACCCGCGTCCATGCCTGAGGCCGGTGCCTTGCGCACCCGCATCGGCGCTGCGCTGTCGCGCTGCACGCTGAGGGACTGGCTCGGCACCGCGTTCGCACTGGTCGTGGTCGACCAGATCGTGAAGGTGCTCATGCTGCAGTGGCTTCGGTCTGGCGAAGTGGTCGAGGTCACCCCGTTCTTCAACCTCGTCCTGGTCTACAACCCGGGGGCCGCGTTCAGCTTCCTGGCCGGCGCGTCGGGCTGGCAGCGCGAGTTCTTCGTCGGCGTGGCGCTGCTCGCCTCGGGCTGGATCACCTGGATGCTCCACCGATATCCTGATCGCCTGCTGTTCTGCGTCGCGTTGACGCTGATCCTCGGCGGTGCGGTCGGAAACCTGATCGACCGTCTCTGGCTGGGGGCGGTCATCGACTTCCTCGATTTCCACGTGTTCGGCTACCACTGGCCGGCATTCAACGTCGCCGATTCGGCGATCAGCATCGGTGCCGTGCTGCTGGTCTGGGATGCGTTCCGGCCGGATCATGGCGCCGATGCGCCGAAGCTATAATCCCGACCCCGACCGAAGGAGTGCCGAACGTGTCCAAGCAGGTCATCCTGGCAAACCCGCGTGGCTTCTGTGCCGGCGTCGACCGCGCGATAGAGATCGTCGAGCAGGCCCTGGTCGCGCATGGCGCGCCGGTCTACGTGCGACACGAGGTCGTGCACAACAAGTATGTCGTCGACGACCTGCGCACGAAGGGGGCGGTGTTCGTCGAGGACCTCGATTCCGTGCCGCGTGGCAGCACCGTCGTGTTCAGCGCGCACGGCGTGTCGATCGAAGTGCGGCGCGAGGCCGAGGGCCGCGGGCTGAACGTGTTCGATGCGACCTGTCCGCTGGTCACCAAGGTGCATGTCGAGGTGGCGAAGATGCGCGCCCAGGGCCGCGAGATCGTGATGATCGGCCATCGCGGGCACCCCGAGGTCGAGGGCACGATGGGCCAGGCCAGCGGCGGGATGCACCTGGTCGAGTCGATCGACGACGTCGCGCGCCTGGCGGTCGTCGATCCGGACAACCTTGCTTATGTCACGCAGACCACGCTCTCCGTCGATGACGCCCGCGGCATCACGGTCGCACTGGCCGAACGGTTCCCGAAGATCATCGGCCCGAAGAAGGACGACATCTGCTACGCCACCCAGAACCGGCAGGACGCGGTGAAGAAGCTGTCCGCGAACTGCGACCTGATGATCGTGGTCGGATCCCCGAACAGTTCGAACTCCAACCGCCTGCGTGAAGTGGCGGCCAATGCCGGCATTCCCGCCTACCTGGTCGATCGTGCGAGCGAAGTGAAGGCCGAATGGCTGGTCGGTCGCGATCGCATCGGCGTCACCGCCGGCGCGTCGGCACCGGAGGTGCTGGTGCGCGAAGTGGTCGACCGGCTGCGCTCGTTCGGCGGCATCGAAGTCGTCGAGCAGTCGGGGATCGAAGAGCATGTGACCTTCCCGCTGCCCAGGAACCTCACCGCAGCCGCGGATGCCGCCCGCGCTGCTCGGGACGTCCGCCCCTGAAGTCGCCACCCGTTCGCGCGGCCGGGGCCACGCCGCGCGAACGCACTGCGCTGCCCGGGTAGTCGAGCGGGCCTGCCGTCACCGGCAGGCCCGCCTGTCCCGGACTCAGTTCTGCGGGTCGGTGTACCAGTAGACGCGGGTCCCGGCGCCGAGCACCACCTGCTGGCGGCCGAACAGCCGCGAGTCGGCGACCGACACGAAGAACACCCGCCGGCCCGCTGCCGTGTTACCCGGCAGCACCAGCAGCTGCCCGGTCGAGCTGTAGCTGCGGGTCACGAAGCCGGGGAAGAAGCGGGAGAAGCCGGCGTTCACCGGGATCGTGTATGCCCCGAGCAGGTCGAGTTCGTTGATCCGGCCCTGGCCCGGCGGCACGCAGGCGTTGGATTGCGCTATCGGCGTGTAGCTGCCGAAGCGGATCCGCTCGAAGAACACCGTCGGCGCGTTGATCACCTTCTCGCCGATGTCGAGCGTGCGGTACCAGCCCATCACCGTCGCGTTGTCGATCAGCGCGGTCTCGGTCGCGCCGGGCGCGGTCGATCCAAGGTCGAGGAAATTGCCGCCCGCAATCGAGGCAACAGCCGTTGCCGTGGCGAAAAGGCCAGGATCCGGATCCTTGATCATCGCGATCACGTCGCTCGACGTGGCCTTCAGCGGATCTTCGCGGTTGCCCGTCCCCACGATCACCGCATCGTAGCGCACGCCCCGGCGAAGCTGCTTCACGGCCGCTGGCGGGAAGAAGATGCGCCGGTCGGTCGGCGAGCTTGTGGCGAGGGTGGCCAGCAACCGCCCTTTCCAGAGCGCCTTGTCCGGATGCCCGACGTCGAAGCGCCAGACCTGGCCGCCCATGTCGCCGACGTAGATTCGGTCGATGAAGTTGTTGCCCTCGAGGTCGGTGTCGATCGCGGTCAGGTCCGACGGGATGCTGAACGACATCGAACCGCCGGTCACGCTCGCGTTCGCCGCCGTGAACGCCATCTCGAGCGCACCCGTGCGGGCGTTGGTGACGAACACCGCGCGTCCCATGGTGTCGGCCGCGGCGACCGGGCGGTTGTCCTGGTTCGGGTCGTAGCCGCCACCGAACAGCAGCACCGGGTCTGTCACTGCGCGCACCCGTCCGATGGTGGGCATGGACCAGCTCTGGCCCAGCTCGGCATAGGCGGTGGTGGCGCTGCAGGAAGACGCGCTGCAGATCTGCGTCGGCGTGATCTTCCACATGAAGCGCGGCGCATCGATGTTCGTGATGTCGAGCGCGTAGTACGCTCGCCCGCCACGGCGCAGCCCGAAGAACAGCCAGACCGTGTCGGTGCCGTCGACGATTCCGTTCTGGTTGCCGTCGTTGAACTGGATGACCGGTGAACCATCGGCGACGTAGATCTGTTCGCCGGCGCCGTTGGCCATCAGGGCGGCGAGCTGCGGGAACGCTTCCTCGACCAGGAACGTCCATTTTTCCGCGCCGGTATTGGCGTCCACCGCATGCAGGTTGCCCGAGCTCGATGCGTAGAACAGGTACTGCGTGGCCGGCGTAGTGCTCGGGTTGTAGGTCACCAGGGCCGGGCGCGAATGCTGGACGTCTCCATGGGCCCATGACCGCCAGGCCGTGCAGACGGTCGCGGCGCTGGCGTCGGAGCAGGCGGCATCGCCCGTGTTGCCACCGCGCGTCCAGTTGAGCAGCGTCGAGCGCTGCGCGTCGCTCATCGCGGCATTGCCGAGCAACGCCTTGGTCAGGGCTGCATTGCCTTCCGTGACTGCGTTGCTCGAATGGGTGAGGTCCGCATTGGTTCCGGACGAAAGGCGTGTGTAGACCCTGCGTGTCGACGGGTTGTAGCCGGCGGTGTTGATCAGCTGGTAGCCGGTACCGCCGTTGTCCGGCGTGCCGGCGTCGCGCAGCGCGGCTGGTCCCCAGAAGCTCGAAGCATCGGGGTTCACGACCACGGTCTCGAGGTTGGTGATCGGATCGAACTCCGTCTTCTCGATGTTCTTGTTGTTGGGTGACGTGAGCACCGTCTGTCCGATCAGGCACAGGTCGGTGATGCCCGGGCCGCAGACGCCCGGTTCCGCCAGGGGGTCGCCCAGCATGAACTTCTTCACCGTGCCGCTCCAGCGCTGGGTGGTCGACGGCCTGAAGAACGCGAGGTACACGTCGGTGGAATTCTGCGTCCGGCTGAGCGCGGAGATCGGCACCGTCGGTGCCGACACCGTCGGGTTCCAGTCCCGGATCGACACCAGCGCATTGAGCAGCGCCGCCTTCAACTGGTCACTGTCCTCTGCCAGGTAGAACTGGCCCCCCGATTTCTGCGCGGCGTTCTGCAGCACCGGTGAATTGGCACCGGCGAACCCGATGGTGTACGTGATCGCCGATTGCCTGCCCTGCAACAGGTCGGTGCTTGTCTCTCCGAGGAAGTTTGACGCGCCAGGACTGATGTCGGCACGCGACATGAAGTAGGCCAGTTCGTCCAGCCAGACGAAGCCGCCGTCGACGGTGGTGCCCGCCAGGTCGGTCGGGCCGAAGGGCACGCCCGGGGTGGTCTCGAACTGCTGGGTGGTGGTGTCGGTGTTCGTCTCGTCCGGGACGGTACGCGGAGACACCACGCCGCCGGGCGTGCCGTTCCAG
>JAIENF010000042.1 GCA_019751575.1 Burkholderiales bacterium | reverse complement strand
TCGACGGCGTCGAACACGCGATCGAACGCCGACTGGCCGCTGGCCTGGAACGACGCCGTGGAGCCTGCCATGAGCGTGACGGTGATCCATGCCAGTCGGACCGTGATCCGACGGCGGGCCGGGCCGGGCTGCCGTGGATCGTTCATGTGGCGGCCTTGAACAGCGTCTGGAAGTTGCGCGTGCTCGCCTCGGCGATCGCTTCGACCGGCAGCGACCTGAGGCGTGCGATCTCCATCGCCACCAGTGGCACGTACGACGGCTCGTTGGTGCGGCCGCGATGCGGCACCGGTGCGAGGAACGGGGAGTCGGTCTCGATCAGCAGGCGGTCGAGGGGTACTTCGCGGGCCACCTCCTTCAAGGCGGTGGCATTGCGGAACGTCACGATGCCGGAGAAGGAGATCATGAAGCCCAGTTCGATCGCGGCGTTCGCCACGTCGAGCGTTTCGGTGAAGCAGTGCATCACGCCGCCCACGGCTGCCGCGCCCTCCTCGCGCAGGATGGCCAGCGTGTCGTCGGCGGCTGCGCGGGTGTGCACGATCAGCGGCTTGCCGCACTCGACCGCCGCCCTGACATGGCGGCGGAAGCGTTCCTGCTGCGCGGCGGCCGGAGGCGTCGCGGGATCATCGAGCCGGAAATAGTCGAGCCCCGTCTCGCCGATGGCGACCACCTTCGGCAGGGCGGCGCGTTCGAGGAGTTGCGCGGTGGTGGTGGTGTCGCCGGCCGGCTGGTCGGGATGCACGCCCACCGATGCATACAGGTTCGGATGTGCGATCGCGAGCGCATGCACGCGCGGGAAGTCCTCGAGGTTCACCGCCACGCAGAGCGCATGCGTGACGCCGGCTTCGCGCATCCGCGCCAGCACGCCGTCGGTGTCTGCGGCAAGCGCGGGATAGTCTAGGTGGCAATGCGAATCGATGTACATGGTGTCCTGGGGGCGCGCAGTGCCGGTGGGCGCGCGTTCGTCATGGGTGTGGCGGGATCAGCGCCCGCCCATACCCTGGAAGTAGTCGAGCCAGAGCGCCTCGAGCGTCAGCTGGGCGTTCAGCGGGTGGCGGATCCAGCGCTGGCGCTGCAGGAGTGTACGGTGCAGCCGGGTGACGGCGCGCAGCGTCATCGATGACGCAAGCCGTTGCAGCGTCGTGGCCTGCAGCGGGTGGAATCGCGGTGCTGCGCCCGCCTTGACGCGCGCAAGGTCATGCGTCCACTGGACGAGCCATGAGAGCACCTGGGGCGCGCCGATCTCCTTCGTCTCGCGCGCGGCGGACAGTGCGGTGGCCGATCCTTCCGTCACGCAGCGCAGCCACGCCCTGCTCAGCGCGGCGCGTACCGGGTCGGCATTGTCCAGCGCCACCTGCGGCGATCCGCCGGCCAGCGCGAGCGCATTCGCTGCGTCTTCCACGCCCTGCGCCTGCAGCCAGGGCACCGCCTGGGCAAGGGTCGGCATCGGCAGGGGCACGCGCATGCAACGACTGCGCACGGTCGCGCTCACCCGCTGGAGGCGATGCGCGACCAGCAGGAAGCGCATGCCGGCGGGCGGCTCCTCGAGCATCTTGAGCAGTGCATTCGATGCAGCCACGTTCATCGCATCCGCCGGGTGGATCACCACCACGCGCGCGCCGCCGCGATGGCTGCTGATCTGGGCGAGTTCATTGAGGGGCCGCAACTGGCCGATCACGATCAGTTGGCTCGGCGCGGCCTTCGATTTCCCCTTGCCCTTGTCCTTGTCCTCGACGATGTCTTCGTCACCGTTCCCGTCCGCGTCGACATCCTCGGCGTCCACGGTCATCGCTGCAGGCTCGACCACCCGCAGGTCGGGATGGTTGCCGGCTTCGATCAGCTTGCAGCCCGGGCATTCGAGGCAGGGCCTGGGCGAATGCCCGGACGGCGCCTCGCACAGCCAGCAGGCGGCCATCGCCAGGGCGAAGCGCCGTTCACCGATTCCGGGGGCACCATGGACCAGGATCGATGGCACGCCCGAGGCCACGGCCGCCGTCCACGCGGCCGTGTGCCAGGGCATCGGTGCCGGCATGCCCGGATGGTCCGGCAGGGTTGCGGTCGTCGCCGTCGCGCGTGCCATGCCGGGCTCAGCCGATCCGCTCGTCCAGTGCGCGGGCGATCGCCGCCTGCACATCCTCGATCGGCCTGCCGGCGTCGAGCACGCAGAAGCGCGCAGGTTCGCGCCGCGCCTGTTCCAGGTAGCGCGCCCTCACCCGCTCGAAGAAGCACAGGTCTTCGCGCTCGAAGCGGTCGGTCGCGCTGCGCGCCACCACGCGTGCATGCGCGGTCGACGCATCGGCATCGAACAGCAGCGTGAGGTCGGGCGACAGGTCGCCGTGCGACAGGCGGGCGAGCGTCTCGACATAGTGTTCCGAGACGCCGCGTCCGCCGCACTGATAGGCGAAGGTGGCGTCGGTGAACCGGTCGCAGAGCACGGTCGAACCGCTGGCAAGGGCCGGCCTCACGACGTCGGCCAGGTGCTGTGAACGGGCGGCGAAGACCAGCAGCGTCTCGGCATGGACGTCCATCGCCTCCGAGAGGACCAGGCTGCGGATCTTCTCGCCGATCACGGTGCCGCCCGGCTCGCGGGTCTGGACCACCGTTCGGCCCCGGCTGCGCAGCCGCTGCGCGATGAACTCGGCATGCGTGCTCTTGCCTGCGCCGTCGATCCCCTCCAGGGTGATGAACTGCCCAACCATCGCGTATCCGATCGGATGCGCCGCTAGCGCCCTGCCCCGCGGCCGAGCTGGTATTTTCTCACGGCCCTGTTGTGCTCGGCGAGCGTCTCTGAAAATTCGGACGTGCCATCGCCCCTGGCGACGAAGTACAGCGCACGGGTTGCCTCGGGCTGGACCGCGGCGCGCAACGACGCCAGGCCCGGCATCGCGATCGGGGTGGGTGGCAGTCCGCTGCGGGTATACGTGTTGAACGGCGTGTCGGCCACCAGGTCGCGTCGTCGCAGGTCGCCGTCGAACGACTCGCCCAGGCCGTAGATCACGGTGGGATCGGTCTGCAGGCGCATGCCGATGCGCAGGCGGTTGTGGAACACGCCTGAGATCCGGCCGCGGTCCGCGGGGCTTCCGGTCTCCTTCTCGATGATGGAGGCGAGCACCAGCGCCTCGTACGGCGTGCGCACGTGCACGTCGCTGGCACGCGCCGCCCATTCCCGTTCCAGGTGCTGGTCCATGGCGCGCAGGGCGCGCGCGAGCAGCGCCCGTTCGCTGCTGCCTCGCGTGAACAGGTAAGTGTCGGGGAACAGGCGACCTTCCAGCGAACCTGACTCGATGCCCAGCGAGCGGGCGAGTTCCGCCTCGGACGCGGGGACGGCTTCCTTGCGGATGTCCGGGTTCGCCGCGATCGCCGCGCGCCACTGCCGGAGCGTCCATCCTTCGACGAAGGTGATGCCGCTCAGCGTGACATCGCCGCTGGTGATCTTCTGCAGCAGTTCCCAGGACGATGCGCCGGCCTGCAGTTCATAGTGACCGGCGCGCACCCGGGTGTCCGCGCCGGTCATCCGGCCCAGCAGCACCAGCGGCAGCGCGTGGTCGAGCACGCCCGCGCGCTGCATCGCATTCGCCGCCGCGCGCAGCCCCTTGCCCTCGCCGATGGTGAACTCCGTCGGGATCGCCGGCAACGCGGGGCGCCATGCGAACACGTACAGCGCGGCTGCGCCGGCGAAGGCACCTGCGGCGCCAGCCGCCAGCAGGATCCACAGGGCAAGCGCGGCCAGCCGGCCGCCCTGCCGCCTACGCGTCACGATCCAGGGCTGCAGCGAGTTCGTCGTACCACGCCGGCCGCATGAAGCGCCGTCCGCAGAACCGTGCAACCCACCAGGCACCGATCACGCTGTTGCAGACGACCAGGCTGTCCGCCGCATGCAGTCGGGCGAGCGGCAGTGCTTCCACCGTCGCGGGAATGCCGTTCGCGCGCGCCCAGTCGAGGATGCGACCGCGCTGCACGCCCTCGACGCCGCAGCGCGACAGGTCCGGCGTCGCCAGCCGTCCGCCCTCGACGATGAACAGGTTGCTCATCGTGCCGCAGATCGCGTGGCCGCCTGCATCGAGGGTAAGGCCCTCGGCGGTGGCGACCTGCGTCTCCCCGGCGTCCTGTCCGTCGTTCCATTCGGCCCGGGCCAGGACCTGCTCGAGCCGGTTCAGGTGCTTCACCCCGGCCAGGGCCGGCTGCTCCGCGAGGCGGAGCGTGCACAGGTGCAGTCCGATGCCGGCTGTCGCGCGCTGCGCAGGCCAGGCGGGCAGCGCGGTCGCGCGCACGACCGTGGTCAGGGCGGCATCGGGGCTGCGAAGATAGCCGCGCGCGGATGTGCCCGAAGTGACCGTGATGCGCGCGATGCACTCCGGATGCCGGGCGCCGAGATGCGCCAGGTCGCGTTCGATGCCCGCCGGATCGAGCGGCCCGAGGCCCAGCCGCGCCAGGTCGGATGCCAGCTTCGCCGCATGGCGAGGCCACGCCGGCACGCGCCCCGCGGCCAGCCGCACGGTACGGAACACGCCATCGCCGTAATTGAAGCCGCGGTCCGCCGCCCCTATGGCCGGGCGCGAGGGGTCTACGTCGACGCCGTCGATCCGCAGGAACAACGCGCCGTCGGCGCTCATGCGGTCCTCGTCGCGCCGCACACCGGGAGGTTCACCCGATGATCGCGCATCGCCATCGACAGGTCAGCGCAGGCGCCGGAAGACCAGCGAGCCGTTGGTGCCGCCGAAGCCGAAGTTGTTCTTCAGCGCAGCGTCGATCTTCATCTCTCGCGCTTCGTTGGCGCAGTAGTCGAGATCGCACTCCGGATCCTGGTTGAAGATGTTGATGGTCGGCGGCGACACCTGGTGGTGGATCGCCAGCACGCTCACCACCGATTCGAGCCCGCCTGCGCCGCCGAGCAGGTGCCCGGTCATCGACTTGGTCGAGTTCACCACCAGCTTCTTCGCGGTGTCGACGCCGAACGCGGCCTTGATCGCCTCGGTTTCATTCTTGTCGCCCAGTGGCGTGGAGGTGCCGTGCGCGTTCAGGTACTGGACCTCGCTCGCGTCCATGCCGGCGTTGCGCAACGCGTTCACCATGCATCGGCGCGGGCCGTCCATGTTCGGCGCGGTCATGTGGTACGCATCGCTGCTCATGCCGAAGCCCGCCAGTTCCGCGTAGATGCGCGCGCCGCGGGCGCGTGCGTGTTCGTACTCTTCGAGCACCAGCACGCCGGCACCCT
>JAIENF010000665.1 GCA_019751575.1 Burkholderiales bacterium | reverse complement strand
CTCGGGCGTCCAGCGGTACTCGAGCGCGGCCAGGTAGTCGTCCCAGTGCGCGAGCGTGCGCGGACCGGCCAGCACCGACGACACGTGGCGATTGGCCAGCACCCAGTTCACCGCGAACTGCGCCGCGTTGATGCCGCGCGCCCGGGCATGGGCGACGACATGCTGCGCGATCTCGACCGACTCCGGCCGGTACTCGGTCTGCATGATGCGTGAGTCGTTGCGCCCGACCCGCGAGTCGGCCGGTACCGGCTGGCCCGGCGCATAGCGGCCGGACAGCACGCCGCGCGCGATCGGGCTGTACGGCACGAGACCCAGGCCGGCATCGACGCAGGCGGGGATCAGTTCGACCTCGGCCATCCGGTTCATCGCGTTGTAGTACGGCGAACAGACCACCGGACGCGGCACGCCGAGCTTCTCGCACAGGTTGATGAAGCGCAGCATGCGCCACACCGACAGGTTCGACAGGCCGATGTAGCGCACCTTGCCGGCGCGGATCACGTCGCCCAGCGCGAGGATGGTCTCTTCCTGCGGCGTGTCGGGGTCGTCGCGGTGCAGGTACCAGATGTCGACATAGTCGGTCTTCAGCCGGCCGAGGCTGTCGTCGATCGCCTGCATGATCCACTTGCGCGAAAGTCCGCGCCGGTTGGGGTCGCTGCCCCAGGCGTTGCCGAACTTGGTGGCCAGCACGAAGTCGTCGCGTCGGCTGCCGACCAGCCGGCCGACGATGCGCTCGGATTCGCCACCGGAGTAGCTGTCGGCGGTGTCGATGAAGTTCACGCCCGCCTCTCGGGCGGAATCGAAGATGCGGGTGGCGGTCGCCGCGTCGGTCTGTTCGCCGAAGTTCATCGCGCCGAGGCACAACGCGGAAACATGGAGGCCGCTTCGGCCCAGCCTGCGGTACTTCATCGGGACTCTCCTACGGGTGCGCCAGCGGCGATAATAAGCGTTCCGCAACCCGATCCAGGCAGCGATCAACGTGGCCAGCAATGCCAGCACCGACACCGACCCGCCCGGCGACGGACAGCCCACCGCCTACGACCTGCTCGGCGGCGAGGCGGTGGTCCGGCGCATCGTCGACCGCTTCTACGACCTGATGGATGCAGAACCGGACTTCTTCGCCATCCGCAAGATGCATCCGGAAGACCTTTCCGGCTCGCGCGAGAAGCTGTTCCTGTTCCTCTGTGGCTGGCTCGGCGGCCCGCAGTACTACGTCGAGAAGCACGGCCACCCTATGCTCAGGGCGCGCCACCTGCCGTATGCGATCGCCTCGCCCGAGCGCGACCAGTGGCTGGTCTGCATGGGCCGGGCGATGCTCGATTCCGGCGTCGAGGACGCGCTGATGGAACGCCTGCTGCAGGCGTTCTTCAACACGGCCGACTGGATGCGCAACCGCGAAGGTTGAACCGGTCAGGTGCGCTCCAGGATGTGCAGCCCGCGCACCCGGTCGATCAGGAACATCAGCCCGCGCTCGTCGACATAGATGTCGTTCGAGCTGATGCGGTCGACGCCCGGCGCCGGATCGGGCACGAAGTAGGCGGCCTCCTTCAGCGCATGCGGCCGCGAGATGTCGATGATGCGCAGGCCGTTGGCGAACCAGGTGCACGGCACTTCGGTGCCGGTGATCTTCTCGACCGGCTGGTGGCAGCCGGTCATCTGCGGCTGCTCTCCGGGCGGCATGTCGTCGAGCTGGAAGCTGGAGAACTGCACCGGATGCTTCTCGTCGGTGACGTCGACCATCCACACGAAGGCCGCAGGATAGGGCGGACAGCCCGGCATGCGGGCCACGTCCTCGTCGGACACGAGCAGCATGTCGCGGCCGTCGATCTTGAACGGCACCTTGACCGCGCTGTGCGTCGGCCACGGGAACGGCGGGCTCCAGTCGAGCCCGGAGATGAAGGTCGGCTTCGACAGGTCGTCGACATCCAGGATCGCGAATCCGCCATGCCACAGGCTGGTATAGAGCCGGTTTCCGTAGCGCAGCGAATGATGGATGCGGTGTGCCCAACCGTCCCAGGTCGGCGTCTCGCCGCCCGCGGCCCACTGGCCCGGCACCCACCAGCGGCCGACCTCGACCGGCTTCGCCGGATCGATCAGGTCGAGCACCACCATGATGTTGCCGACATAACCGTCCATGGTCGGCGACAGGTAGGCATAGCGGCCGTCGAAGTCGAAGCGGTGCACGCCGCTGGCCGGCCCGCCGTCGGGCACATGGGTGCAGTTCCAGTCGACGATGTGCTTCGGCTTCGCCGGATCGCTGATGTCGTGGATGCTGACGCCGCCGCGGTAGCCTTCGGGCAGCTTCTCGTCGCGCACGGCCCGGCTCGACAGCGTCTCGCGGTTGCTGATCATGATGCCGTTGCCGACGCGCACCTTGTGCGAGTGCGTCGCCGGCGGCATCTTCACCTCGGCGACCAGCTTCGGATGGCGCGGGTCGCGCACGTCGATGATCGACGTGCCATGCGGGTTGCGCATGTGGCCGATGTACGCGAAACCGCGTTCGACCACCACCTGGCCGCCCCCGGGACAGTCGTGCCATGCGACCTGCCGTATGCCCTTTGCTCTTGCCACGCTCGTTCTCCTTGACCGATGTATCGGGCCTAATCCGCCTTGATGCCCGCCTGGCGGATCACCTTCGCCCATTTTGCCTGTTCGCTCTTCAGGTACGCGCCGAAGGCCTCCGGCGTGCTGCCGATCAGTTCGGCACCCTGGTTGCCCAGCCGCTCCTGCAGTTCGGGCATGCGCACCGACTGCACGACCGCCGCGTTCAGCCGCTGCACGACGCCGGGCGGCGTCTTCACCGGCGCGACGAAGCCGAACCAGCCGGTGACTTCATAGCCCTTGAAGCCCGACTCCGAGACCGTCGGCAGGTCGGGGAAGGCCGCCAGCCGCTTCAGGCTGGTGACCGCGAGCGGGCGTACCCGGCCCGCCTTGATGATCGGGTACGAGGTGACCGAGATGCTGAAGATCGCCTGGGTCTGCCCGCCCATCACGTCGGCCAGCGCCGGGCCGCCCCCCTTGAACGGCACGTGGATCATCTCGGTGCCCGACAGTTGCTGGAACAGTGCCAGCGCGAGATGCCCCGAACTGCCGCTTCCGGCCGAGGCAACCGCGATCGTCCCGGGCTTCGCCCTCGCCAGCGCGACCAGGTCGGCGACCGACTTCGCCGCCACGCCCGGATGCACCACGAGGATGTTCGGCACCGAGACCGCGAGCGAGATCGGCGCGAACTCGCGGATCGGGTCGTAGGGCACCTTCGAATAGAGCACGCTGTTGATCACGAAGCCGGCATTGGCGAGCAGGAAGGTGTGCCCGTCCGGCTCGGACTTCGCGGTCAGTTCGCCCGCGATCATGCCGTTCGCGCCGGAGCGGTGGTCGATCACCACCGGCTGCCCCGACGCATCGGTGAGCTGGGGGCCGACCAGCCGGGCGATGAGGTCGGACGGCCCGCCGGGTGCGGACGCGACGATCATGCGCAGCGGGCGTGTCGGCCAGGCCTTTGCATCGGCGCCAGCAGCAGCAGCCCTTGCAGGCGAGGACGCGGCCGGCTGCGCCGACACCGGCATGGCGCCAAGGACGAGCACGGCACACAGGCCGGCGCCGGCCAGCGCTGCGTTGCGCCGGTGCCCGGCGCGGCGTGTCGATGCATTCATGTTGTTCCTCCTGAGGCGCTGTCTTTCTCGAGGACGCCATTGTCGCCGCATGCGCGCCGGATCGAAAGGCCGCAGGGACGACAGGCAAGAAAAAACCCGGAGGCCTTTCGGGCTCCGGGTTCTTTCCGTACAGGGGACCGCGCTACTCGTCGCCCTGGAAGGCCTCGTCGCGTTTCTTCCGTACCGCCGGAAGGACGACGATCAGCAGCGATGCAAAGGCCAGCACAAGGAAGGTCAGGCTGATCGGACGCGAGAAGAACACCGTCGGGTCGCCCCGCGAGATCAGCAGCGCCCGGCGCAGGTTCTCTTCCATCAGCGGCCCGAGGATGAAGCCCAGCAGCATCGGGGCCGGCTCGCAGCCGAACTTCATGAACGAGTAGCCGATGATGCCGAAGAACGCCATCAGCAGCGGATCCTGGATGCTGTTGTTCAGGCTGTAGGTACCGATGCACATGAACAGCAGGATCGCCGGGAACAGCATGCGGTAGGGCACCTTCAGCAGCTGCACCCACATGCCGATCAGCGGCAGGTTCAGGATCACCAGCATCAGGTTGCCGACCCACATCGAGGCGATCAGGCCCCAGAACAGGTCGGGACGCGCGGTCATCACCTGCGGACCCGGGGCGATGCCCTGGATCATCAGCGCGCCGAGCATCAGCGCCATCACGCCCGAACCCGGGATGCCCAGGGTCAGGGTCGGAATGAACGCGGTCTGGGCAGCGGCGTTGTTCGCCGACTCCGGACCGGCCACGCCACGGATGTCACCCTTGCCGAATTGCGAGTTGTCCTTGGCGACCTTCTTCTCGACCGCGTAGGACGCGAATGAAGCCACTACCGGACCGGTGCCCGGAAGCGTGCCGAAGAACGCCCCGAGAGCCGTACCCCGAACGATTGCACCCGCCGATTCCTTTACGTCGACCCAGCGCGGCATCAGGCCTGCAACCTTGTCGGTGAACACCTGGCGCTGGTCGTCCGGCGTCTCGAGATTCTTGATGATCTCGCCCAGGCCGAAGAATGCCATCGCGATCACCACGAAGCCGATACCGTCGGACAGGCCCGGCAGGCCGAAGGTGAACCGCGACATGCCCGAGTTCACGTCGGTGCCGATGATGCCGAACAGCAGGCCCACGAAGATCATGCCGAGCGCCTTCAGCAGCGAACCGCGGGCCAGCACCGCCGAGGCAATCAGACCGAACACCATCAGCGAGAAGTACTCAGGCGCACCGAACTTCAGTGCGACCTCGGCCAGCGGCGGCGCCGCGAACGCGATGATCACCGTACAGACCGTGCCGGCGAAGAACGAACCGATCGCCGAGATCGCCAGCGCATGGCCCGCCCGTCCGTTCTTGGCCATTGCATGGCCATCGAGGCAGGTGACCACGGAAGACGATTCACCCGGCAGGTTGACGAGCACCGCAGTGGTCGAGCCGCCGTAGGACGCGCCGTAGTAGATGCCGGCCAGCATGATCATCGCGCCGACCGGCGGCAGCGAGAACGTAGTGGGCAGCAACAGGGCGATCGCGGCGACCGGACCGATACC
>JAIENF010000449.1 GCA_019751575.1 Burkholderiales bacterium | reverse complement strand
CACCGGCGAGGCACCGGCCCCGGGCGGCGCAGCGCCGCCTGCGGCGGCGCCCGGAACCGGCGCCGCGAAGTGAATCCGTCGCGGCTGTTCATCCAGCGCCCGGTCGCGACCTCGCTCGCGATGCTGGCGATCCTGCTGTCCGGGCTGGTGGCGTGGCGCCTGCTGCCGCTGTCGGCGCTGCCCCAGGTGGACTACCCGACCATCCAGGTGGTCACGCTCTATCCGGGCGCGAGCCCGGACATCGTCGCCTCGGTGATCACGGCGCCGCTGGAGCGCCAGTTCGGCCAGATGCCCGGGCTGGACGAGATGTCGTCCAGCAGTTCCGGCGGCGCATCGGTGATCACGCTGCGCTTCTCGCTCGGGCTCGACCTGGGCATCGGGGAACAGCAGGTACAGGCGGCGATCAACGCCGCGTCGAACCTGCTGCCGCAGGACCTGCCGGCGCCACCGATCTACAGCAAGGTGAACCCGGCGGACACGCCGATCCTAACGCTGGCGGTGACCTCGCCGACGCTGCCGCTGCCCCGGGTGCGCGACCTGATCGAGACGCGCATCGCGCAGCGCATCTCGCAGGTGCCCGGGGTCGGCCTGGTCTCGATCGCGGGCGGACAGCGCCCTGCGGTGCGGGTGCGGCTCAATCCCGCGGCGCTCGCCGCCTACCGGCTCAACCTGGACGACGTGCGCACGTCGATCGCGGCATGGAACGTGAACCAGCCCAAGGGCAGCTTCGACGGCCCGCTGGAGGCATCCACCATCGATGCCAACGACCAGTTGCGCACCGCCGACGAATACCGCGACCTGACCCTGGCCTTCCGCAATGGCGCCCCGGTGCGCCTGCGCGACGTCGCCGAGGTGGTGGACGGCGCCGAGAACACCCGCCTGGCCGCGTGGAGCGGATCCACGCCCGCGATCATCCTGTCGGTGCAGCGGCAGCCGGGCGCCAACGTGATCGAGGTCGTCGATGCCGTCAAGGAGATGCTGCCGCGGGTGACGGCCGGGCTCCCCGGGGCGATCGAGGTGACGGTGCTGACCGACCGCACGGTGACCATCCGGGCCGCGATCGCCGCCACCGAGTTCGAACTGGTGCTCGCGATCGTGCTGGTGATCGTCGTGATCTTCCTGTTCCTGCGCAGCCTGCCGGCGACGCTGATCCCGAGCCTGGCGGTGCCGCTGTCGCTGGTCGGCACGTTCGGCGTGATGTACCTCGCCGGCTTCTCGATCAACAACCTGACCCTGATGGCGCTGACCATCGCCACCGGCTTCGTGGTCGACGATGCGATCGTGATGATCGAGAACATCGCGCGCCATGTCGAGGAAGGCAAGTCGCCGATGGAGGCGGCGCTGGTCGGTGCGGGCGAGATCGGCTTCACCATCATCTCGCTCACCTTCTCGCTGATCGCGGTGCTGATCCCGCTCCTGTTCATGGGCGACGTGGTCGGCCGGCTGTTCCGCGAGTTCGCGATCACCCTGGCGGTGGCGATCCTGATCTCGGCCGTGGTCTCGCTGAGCCTGACGCCGATGATGTGCGCGCGGCTGCTCAAGTCGAAGGCCGAGCAGACACCGGGCAGGCTGTTCCGTGCGAGCGAACGCCTGCTGGATTCCGTGGTCGCCGCCTATGGCCGTGCGCTCACCCGGGTGCTGCGGCACCAGGGCCTCACGCTGGGCGTGGCCGCGATCACCCTGGTGCTGACCGTGCTGCTCTGGATGGCCGTTCCCAAGGGCTTCTTCCCGGCGCAGGACACCGGGCTGCTCCAGGGCATCACCGAGGCGCCCGCATCGGTGTCCTTCCAGGCGATGTCGGACCGTTCGCAGCGCCTGGCCGCGGTGATCGAGAAGGACCCGGCCGTGGCCAGCCTGACCAGCTTCATCGGCGTCGACGGCACCAACGCCACGCTCAATTCCGGGCGCATGCTGATCAACCTCAAGCCGCTCGAGGAACGCGGCGAGCGCGCGCCGGCGATCATGGCGCGCCTGCTGGAACGCGCCCGCGAGGTCGACGGCATCACGCTGTCGCTGCAGCCGGTGCAGGACCTCTCGATCGAGGACCGGATCAGCAAGGCACCGTTCCAGTTCACCCTCCAGGACAGCGACCCGGCGCGCGTGGCCGAGTGGGTGCCGAAGCTCACCGAGCGCCTGCGCGCGCTGCCGCAGCTGGCTTCGGTGGGCAACGACCTGCAGGACGGTGGCCTGCAGGCGTTCGTCGAGATCGACCGCGACACGGCGGGCCGCCTGGGCATCTCGGTCCAGCAGGTCGGCAATGCGCTGTACAACGCGTTCGGCCAGCGGCTGGTGTCCACCATCTTCACCCAGTCGAACCAGTACCGCGTGGTGATCGAGGTCGATCCGGCGCTGGCCCGGGGGCCGCGCGGCATCGACTCGATACACCTGGTGCAACCCGGCGGTGGCGCACTGCCGCTGTCGGCGATCGCCCGGGTCTACGAGCGGCAGACCCCGCTGGTGATCTCGCGCCTGTCGCAGTTCCCGTCCTCGACGATCTCGTTCGCGGTCGCGCCCGGCCATTCCCTGGGCGAAGCGGTCGACGCGATCCGCGCCACGCAGGCCGAGATGGGCCTGCCGGCAAGCATGACCAGCGCCTTCCAGGGCGCGGCGCGGGCGTTCGAGGCCTCGCTCGCCAACACCCTGCTGCTGGTGCTGGCCGCGATCATCACCATGTACATCGTGCTCGGCGTGCTCTACGAGAGCTTCATCCATCCGGTGACCATCCTGTCGACGCTGCCCTCGGCGGCGATCGGTGCGCTGGCGGCACTGATCCTCGCCAGTTCCGAACTGTCGATCGTCGCCATCATCGGCGTGATCCTGCTGATCGGCATCGTCAAGAAGAACGCGATCCTGATGATCGACTTCGCGCTCCATGCCGAGCGCCAGCTCGGCATGACCCCGCGCGATGCGATCTACGAGGCCTGCCTGAAGCGCTTCCGGCCGATCATGATGACCACCTTCGCGGCGCTGTTCGCCGCGCTGCCGCTGATGCTCGGCAGCGGCACCGGTTCCGAACTGCGCAATCCGCTGGGCATCGTGCTCGTCGGCGGCCTGCTGGTGAGCCAGGTGCTCACGCTGTTCACCACGCCGGTGATCTACCTGGCGTTCGACCGGCTGTCCGCCCGGCGCACGCGCGGCAGCCAGGGCCAGCCCGCATGAAGCCGGCCGGCTTCAACCTGAGCGCGCCGTTCATCGCGCGCCCGATCGCCACCACGCTGCTGACCCTGGCGATCCTGCTGTCCGGCTGGGCCGCGTTCACCCAGTTGCCGGTGTCGCCACTGCCGCAGGTCGATTTCCCGACCATCGTGGTGAACGCATCGCTGCCCGGCGCGAGCCCGGAGACGATGGCCGCCACCGTGGCCACGCCGCTCGAGCGCACGCTCGGCCGGATCGCCGGGGTGACCGAGATCACCTCGTCCAGTTCGCTCGGCTCCAGCCGGGTGGTCCTCCAGTTCGACCTGTCGCGCGACATCCACGCCGCGGGCAACGACGTGCAGGCCGGGATCAACGCGGCGCGCTCGCTTTTGCCCACCGGCATGCCGAGCAACCCGACCTGGCGCAAGGTCAACCCGGCCGATGCGCCGATCGTCATCCTCGCGCTGACCTCGCCGACGCTGTCGCGCGGACAGATGTACGACGCCGCCTCCACCGTGCTGGCGCAACGGCTGTCGCAGGTCGATGGCGTCGGCCAGGTCACGGTGGGCGGCAGCGCGTTGCCGGCGGTGCGCATCGGCCTGAACCCGGACGCGCTCGCGCGCCAGGGGCTGGGCACCGAGGAGATCCGCGCTTCGATCGCCGCGGCGAACGCGAACCGGCCCAAGGGATCGATCGACGATGGCGATCGCACCTGGCAGATCGGCGCGAACGACCAGGCCCGAACCGCGGCCGACTACCTCCCGCTGATCGTCGGCTACCGCAACGGCAACCCGATCCGCCTGGGCGACATCGCCCGCATCGAGGATTCAGTGCAGGACCTGCGCAACGCCGGCCTTTCCAACGGCCGGCCGGCGGTGCTGCTGGTGGTCAACCGGCAGCCGAACGCAAACATCATCGACACCGTCGACCGCATCCACGCGCTGATGCCGCTGCTGCGCGCATCGATCCCGGACTCGATCCAGCTCGACATCGTGCAGGACCGCACGCCGACCATCCGCGCATCGCTGCGCGAGGTCTGGCACAGCCTGCTGATCGCGGTGGGGCTGGTGATCTGCGTCACCTTCCTGTTCCTCGGGCAGTGGCGCTCGGCGCTGATCCCCGCGGTCGCGGTGCCGGTTTCGCTGGTCGGCACGCTCGCGGTGATGTACCTGTTCGGCTTCTCGCTCAACAACCTGTCGCTGATGGCGCTGACCATCGCCACCGGCTTCGTCGTCGACGATGCGATCATCGTGCTCGAGAACACGGCGCGCCACGTCGAGGAAGGCATGGAACCGATGCGCGCGGCGATGGTCGCCGCCGGGGAAGTCTCGTTCACCGTGGTGTCGATGACCCTGTCGCTGATCGCCGTGTTCATCCCGATCCTGTTCATGGACGGGCTGATCGGCCGCCTGTTCAGGGAGTTCGCCATCACGCTGTCGGCGGCGGTGCTGGTGTCCCTGGTGGTGTCGTTGACCGCCACGCCGATGATGTGCGCCCGGCTGCTCAAGGCGCGTGCAGCCGGCAGCGGTGGCGAAGCCCGCCGCCCGAACTTCGTCGTGCGCGGCGCCTCGCGGGCCTGGCGCGGCGTGGTCGACGGCTACTCGTCCAGCCTGGGCTGGGTGCTCGACCACGCATGGCTGATGCTGCTCATCCTGTTCGCCACCATCGGCCTGAATGTCTGGCTGTACACGATCGTGCCCAAGGGGTTCTTCCCGCAGCAGGATACCGGCCGGATGTCCGGCTCGATGCGCGCCGACCAGAGCAGTTCCTTCCAGTCGATGCAGGGCAAGCTGGAGGCCTTCGTGGCGATCGTGGGCCGGGATCCTGCGGTGGAGAACGTCGTCGGATTCACCGGCGGCGGCGCACGCAACACCGGATTCATGTTCATCACGCTCAAGCCGCTGGCCGAACGCAAGCTGTCCACCGACGAGGTGATCGCCCGCCTGCGACCGCAGCTGACCCAGGTGCCCGGGGCGCAGCTTTTCCTGTCCTCGGTGCAGGAGCTGCGCGCCGGCGCGCGGCAGTCGAACGCGCAGTTCCAG
>JAIENF010000792.1 GCA_019751575.1 Burkholderiales bacterium | reverse complement strand
CGCGACCCCGCCGGCAGCCGATGCGAAAGCCGTCGAGAAGAAGGCAACGCCCGAAACCGGCAAGAAGTAACGGTCCGGAAAGGCATGCGACCCTGGCCCCCCCGCCAGGGTTGCATTGGACGGACGTGTCTGCCTCCAAGCCGGACACGTCCGTCTGCTTTTCTCAGTCCGGCGATCGGCGCATGAACATGGCGGCACCCGCAAGGCCGAGCACGCCGACCAGGACGAACGAGGCGACATAGTCCCCGCTCGCCGAGTGCGCGACATAGAACACCGCAGGCCAGACCACGACACCCGCATAGGTACAGAACATCGTCCCGCCGGTGGCTGCAGTCGCCAACCCCTCCGGCGCGCGATGGGCGACCTCCGCGAGATACACCCCGTTCCACGCGATCGACGACAGCCCGGCGGCCGTCGACAGCGCGAGTACGGCGACCATTGGCCATGACGGCGCGACCAGCGCCAGGCCGAGCGAGGTGAGGCCCATCAGCAGGCTCACCACCGCCAGCGTGCGCCTGGGCGCCAGCAGGTTGTCCGCGACCCAGCCCCAGCCGATGCGGCCGACCAGGCCTCCGACCATCGCACAGGTCATCGCCAGGCCTGCCTGGCCCAGGCCGAGGCCGGTCTCGGTCAGGAACACAACGAGGTAGGTCACCACGCACATCTGTATGCCGGCGAACACGAACGAGCCGATCGCCAGTTCACGCAGCCTCGGCAGGCGCCACACCAGCGCGAGCGAGCCCAGCGGCGACGTGCTCGCCGATGGACCACTGCCGCGCACGCCTTCGTCGAAGTCACGCTGCAGCGGCTGGCACAGGACGGCACCGACGACCACTGCCGCCGCGAGCAGGTACGCGGCGACCTGCCAGTCGAAGGCCGACACCAGCGCGGGAATCGCGAGGCCGCAGGCGCCGGCACCCACCGGAACCCCGGTCTGCTTCACCGAGAACCCGAGAGAGCGGTACCGTGCAGGCAGCGTCGACACCAGGATGATTGCCGAAGACGGCGTCACCGGACCATAGCCGAGGCCGAGCAGGATCGCACCCAGCAGCACGAGCGGCAACGATGCGGTAGCGACCAGCGCGATGCCTGCGGCGCACATCAGCAGGCATATCTGGCTGGCGCGCAGTGCACCGAGCGCTGCCACCGGGCGCGCGCTGGACAGCGCGGCGATCGCCGCGAACATGTACACGAGGGAGGTGAAGATGCCGACCGTGGAAGGGTCGAGCCCCATCGTGCGCGTGGCGGCCGGGGCGAGGACGGGCGGCGCGAAGATCACCAGCGCGACGCCGGCCTGCACCGCCAGCGCGACCGCGACGGCCGTCGCGACCCCGACCTTCGAGACAGGATCTGCGGAAGTGGCTGGCGCAGGGTCCGGGCCCGGCCTCCCCGGGGACGGCGCCGCGTTCACGGCAGTTCCTCCCAGGCCTTCTGCAGCCGCTTGATCGACACCGGCGCCGGGGTGCGCAGTTCCTGCGCGAACAGCGACACCCGCAGTTCCTCGACCTGCCAGCGCAACGCCTCGCCCGCCGGATCCGGTTCGCCTGCGGCCTGTCGCTCTTCGAGCCGGCGCTCGATGCGCTTGGCGAGGCCGCCGATCGCTTCCGCATGGCGCCGGTCGCGGTCCGGGTTGCCCGGATACTTGGACAGCCGCAGCTCCATCGCCTTGAGGTAGCGCGGCAGGTGCGGCAGCTGCTCCCAGGGCGTACCCTGCATGAAGCCGGGGCGCACCAGGCGCGAGAGCTGCAGCCGCATGTCGGCCGCGATGCGTGCCAGCGCCGGCGGGGGCGCGGACAGCGACGGCGAGACTTTCGCATAGGCCTGCGCGACCTGGCCGAACAGCCGCAGCGCGCCATCGGCCACCGCAGGCACCCGGGCCCGCGCTCGCGTGCGCTGCTGCTCGTACTGCGCCTTCGAGCGCGGCAGCGGATCGTCGCCGATGAACGCGCGGTCGGCGACCGCGGCGACCACGTCCTCGACCAGTTCGTCCGGCGACGCCACCAGCCGCAGCGCGAGCAGCGCATCCTTCTGGTCGCGCACCCGCTTCTCGAGCATGCGCATCGGCTCCTTCATCTCGATGCGCATCAGGCGGACCACGCCGCGGCGGGTCGATGCGGTCGCGGACGACTCGGTGTCGAACAGGCGCAGCGCGACGCCCTTTCCTTCGTCCTCGATGCCCGGATGCGCGGTGAGCCGGCGCCCGCCCTGGGTCACCGCGATCGAGGCCGGCAGCTCGCCGAAATCCCAGGCAGTGATGCCGCCGCGTTCGAACTCGCTGCCCGCCTCGCTCACCGCGAGCTGCGCCGCTTCACCGAGCTGCGCGCGCAGCGCCGGCAGGTCGCGCCCGAGCGCGAGTTCGCGCCCGGCATCGTCGATCACCCGGTAGTTCATGCGCAGGTGGGCCGGCAGGTCGCCGCTGTTCGTCGCCGACTGCTGGATCGCGCGCCAGGCCTCGACCGTGAATGCCTCGCCGGTCTCGCGCTTCACGAACGCGACCAGTGCCTGCTCGAACGGCGGCCTGCCGCCGGCACCCCGCGCGCCGACCGATTCGCCGCCGCGATCGACCCATTCGAGGAAGCGGGTCACGTGCTCGGGCACCGGGATCAGCCGCTTGCGGATGCCCTTGGGCAGCGCCTTCAGGCAGGCCGCGACCTTGTCCCGGATCATCCCCGGCACCAGCCAGTCGAACTGCCCGGGATCGATGCGGTTGAGCACCGGCAGCGGCACCGACAGCGTGACCCCGTCCAGCGGATGGCCCGGCTCGAACCGGTAGGCGAGCTTCAGCACCAGCGCATCGACCTCGACCTGCGCCGGATAGAGTTCCTCGGTGACCGCCGAGGCTGCGTGCCGCATCAGGTACTCGCGGGTCAGGAGCAGCCGCTTCGGATCGTCCTTCTCCGCCGCGCGTCGCCAGGTCTCGAACGCGGCGCCGTTGTGGATGCCGTCGCCGATGCGCTCCGCATAGAACGCGACGATCGCCTCGGGATCGACCAGAACGTCCTTGCGCCGCGCCTTGTGCTCCAGCGCCTCGACCTCGCGGATGAGCCGCCGGTTGTGCTCGAGGAACGGCGGCTGCGCGCCCTTGGGCACCCAGCCGCCGTCCACCAGCCCCTCGCGGATGAAGATCTCGCGCGCCTTCACCGGATCGATCGGCCCGTAGTGCACCTTGCGCCGGGCCACCAGCGTCAGGCCGAACAGCGTCACGCGCTCGTACGCGATCACCATCGCACGTTCGGCCTCGAAGCGCGGATCGAAATGCTCGCGCTTGAGCAGGGCTGCGCCGACCTGCTCGATCACTTCGGGCTCGACCTTGGCCACCAGCCGCGCATAGAGACGGGTGGTCTCTGTCAGCTCGGCACCGACCACCCATTTCGGCTTCGCCTTGCGCAGGCCGGACGACGGATGCACGTTGAATCGGATGCCGCGTGCACCGGCATAGCCGTCGCCCTCCTCCAGCTTGAAGCCGATGTTGCCGATGAAGCCGGCGAGCAATGCCCGATGCAGTGCGTCGCCCTTCGCGGGAACGTCGTTGATCCGCCAGCCCAGTTCCGACACCGTCGCGTGCAGTTGCCCGTGCACGTCGCGCCACTCGCGCAGCCGGCGCGGCGACAGGAACCGTGCCTGCATCGCCTCGACATGCTTTCGGTTGGACTTCTTGTGCTGCAGCGACTCCTCGTGGAACTTCCAGATCGCCAGCAGCGTGGCGAAGTCCGACTTGTCGTCGACGAACTCGGCATGCGCGCGGTCGGCGGCCTCGGACTGCTCGAACGGCCGGTCGCGCGGGTCCTGCACCGCGAGCACCGAGCACACGACCAGCGCCTCGGCCAGGCAGCCGCCATCGCGCGCCGCGACCAGGATGCGCCCGAGCCGGGGGTCGGTCGGGAACCGCGCCAGTTCGCGGCCGATGCGGGTCAGCGTGCGCGCCTCGTCGATCGCGCCCAGTTCGGTCAGCAGCTGGTAGCCATCCGCGACCGCACGCGGCGTCGGCGGATCGATGAACGGAAAATCCTCGATCTCCGGCAGCCCGAGCGCCTTCATGCGCAGGATCACCGAGGCGATCGAGGTACGCAGGATCTCCGGGTCGGTGAACGCCGGTCGCGACTCGAAGCCCTGCTCGTCGTACAGCCGGATGCACACGCCGGGGCCCAGCCGCCCGCAGCGGCCGGCGCGCTGGTTGGCCGCCGCGCGCGACACCGGCTCGACCTGCAGCATCTCGACCTTGTTGCGGAAGCTGTAGCGCTTGACCCGTGCGACGCCGGTGTCGACCACGTAGCGGATGCCCGGCACGGTGAGCGAGGTCTCGGCGACGTTGGTGGCGAGCACGATGCGCCGGCCGCCATCGGGCTTGAACACCCGCTCCTGTTCCTCGTAGGACAGCCGCGCGAACAGCGGCAGGATCTCGTAGCCCTTCGGATGATGCTTGCGCAGCGCCTCGGCGGTCTCGCGGATCTCGCGTTCGCCGGGCAGGAACACCAGCATGTCCCCGCCCATCGAGCCGGCGGTGCGGTCGCGGGCGAGTTCGTCGACCGCATCGAGGATCGGCTGCGCCGGGTCTTCGTCGCGCGCATCGTCCTCGTCGGCCTCCACCGGCGGCCGGTAGCGGGTCTCGACCGGATACAGGCGGCCGGATACCTCGATCACCGGCGCATCGTCGAAGAACGCCGAGAAGCGCTGCGCATCGATGGTGGCCGAGGTGACGATCACCTTCAGGTCGTCGCGCCGGCGCACCAGCCCGCGCAGGAAGCCGAGCAGGAAGTCGATGTTCAGGCTGCGCTCGTGCGCCTCGTCGATGATCAGCGTGTCGTAGGCGCGCAGGTCGCGATCATGCTCGAGTTCGGCGAGCAGGATGCCGTCGGTCATCAGCTTCACATGGCTGTCTCGCGACAGCTTGTCCGAGAAGCGCACCTTGTAGCCGACCACCGTGCCCAGCGGCGTGCCCAGTTCCTGCGCGATGCGCGCCGCCACGCTGCGCGCGGCGAGCCGCCGCGGCTGGGTATGGCCGATCAGGCCTTCGACGCCACGGCCCAGTTCCAGGCACAGCTTCGGCAGCTGGGTCGTCTTCCCCGAGCCGGTCTCGCCACAGACGATGACCACCCGGCTGGCCCTGATCGCAGCCGCGATCTCGCCGCGCCTGCCCGAGACCGGCAGGTCTTCCGGATAGGCGATCGGCG
>JAIENF010000288.1 GCA_019751575.1 Burkholderiales bacterium | reverse complement strand
GCGCTCGACCTGAAGGGCGACATCACCCGCGCCGAGAACACCGACACCGGCCAGCCGTTGCCGCGCATCTCGCCGATGCGCTTCGGCGGCGGGCTGTCCCTCGAACAGGGGCCGCTCACCGCGCGCATCGATGCGATGCGGGTCGCCGGGCAGGACCGCGTATCCGCCGGCGAGTTGCCGACCGATGGCTACACGATGGTCAATGCGAGCGTCGGCTACCGGCTGAACGTCCCGATGGCGAAGCTCGACCTGTTCCTGCGCGGCGTGAACCTGCTGAACGAGGACGCCCGCAACCATGTGTCGTTCATCAAGGACCTCGCGCCCTACGGCCGGCGCGGCATGGTGGCGGGCCTGCGCGGGACCTTCTGAGCGAAGCGGACTCCGGCCGGACGGTGCCTGCCGGCCTGCCGCGGGTGCCCCGCTGCGTATAATCAAGGGCCTGACCCGTTACGGCCCAGCCCATGCAGCAGTTCGAAGGTACGACCATCCTGTCAGTCCGCCGCGGCCCGGCCGTCGCGCTCGGTGGCGACGGCCAGGTCACGCTCGGCAACATCGTCATCAAGTCGACGGCGCGCAAGGTACGCCGCCTCTACCACGAGAAGATCCTCGCCGGATTCGCGGGGGGTACCGCCGATGCCTTCACCCTGTTCGAACGCTTCGAGGCGAAGCTCGAGAAGCACCAGGGCCATCTCTTGCGTTCGGCAGTGGAGCTGGCCAAGGACTGGCGCACCGATCGCGTGCTGCGCCGCCTCGAGGCCATGCTCGCGGTCGCGGACCGGGAGCATTCGCTGGTGATCACCGGCGCGGGCGACGTGCTCGAGCCGGAGCACGGCATCGTCGCGATCGGCAGCGGTGGGGCCTATGCACAGGCGGCCGCCCGGGCCCTGCTGCAGTCGACCGACCTGCCGCCAGCCGAGATCGTGAAGCGTTCGCTGTCCATCGCGGGAGAGATCTGCATCTACACCAACCAGAACCATGTGATCGAAGAACTCGCAGGCCCCGACGCATGAGCGCCATGAGTGCAATGACCCCGCAGGAAATCGTCCATGAACTCGACAAGCACATCGTCGGGCAGCACGCGGCCAAGCGCGCCGTGGCGATCGCGCTGCGCAACCGCTGGCGCCGGGCACAGGTCGACGATGCGCTGCGCCAGGAGATCACGCCGAAGAACATCCTGATGATCGGGCCGACCGGCGTCGGCAAGACCGAGATCGCGCGCCGGCTGGCAAGGCTCGCCGACGCGCCATTCATCAAGGTCGAGGCGACCAAGTTCACCGAGGTCGGCTATGTCGGCCGCGACGTCGACACCATCATCCGGGACCTCGCCGAAGCCGCGATCAAGCAGGGGCGCGAGGCCGAGATGCGGCGGATGCGGCACCGCGCCTCCGATGCGGCCGAAGAGCGCGTGCTCGACGCGCTGCTGCCCCCGGCGCGCGACACGGGTTTCCAGTCCGACGACGCAGAGCGCAATTCGAGCACACGGCAGAAGTTCCGCAAGAAGCTGCGCGAGGGCGAACTCGACGACAAGGAGATCGAGATCGACGTGGCGATGGGCAATGCGCACATGGAGATCATGGCCCCGCCCGGCATGGAGGAACTGACCTCGCAGATCCAGGGCATGTTCCAGAACATGGCGGGGACGCGCCGCAAGGCACGCAAGCTGCGCATCCGCGAGGCCATGCAGCTGCTGACCGACGAGGAGGCCTCGAAGCTGGTCAACGATGAAGAGCTCAAGCAGCGTGCGCTGGCCAACGTCGAGCAGAACGGCATCGTGTTCATCGACGAGTTCGACAAGATCGCCACGCGCAGCGAAGCCTCGGGGGTCGACGTCTCGCGCCAGGGCGTGCAGCGCGACCTGCTGCCGCTGGTCGAGGGCACGGCGGTGACCACCAAGTACGGGATCATCCGCACCGACCATATCCTGTTCATCGCCAGCGGCGCCTTCCACCTCACCCGGCCGTCCGACCTGATCCCCGAAATGCAGGGCCGGTTCCCGATCCGGGTCGAGCTCGGCTCGCTCACGGTCGGCGATTTCGAGCAGATCCTCACCGCGACCGATGCCTGCCTGACCCGCCAGTACGAGGCGCTGCTGCGCACCGAAGGGGTCGGCCTCGAGTTCCGGCCCGATGGCATCCGGCGCCTCGCCGAAATCGCCTGGCAGGTGAACGAGCGGGTCGAGAACATCGGCGCGCGCCGCCTCTACACGGTGATGGAGAAGCTGCTCGAGGAACTGTCCTTCAGCGCGCCGAAGCAGTCCGGCGACACCGTGGTGGTCGATGGCGCCTACGTCGATGCAAGGCTGAAGGAACTCGCAGGCAGCGAAGACCTCGCCCGGTACGTACTCTAGCGTGCCAGCCGGCACGCGGGCCGGGCTCGACGCCGCCGAGGCCGAGCGCCGGCTCGCGCTGCACGGTCCGAACGAACTCGCCGCACGCGAGGGGGGAGGCTGGTGGACCCTGCTGTTCAACGTGGTCCGCGAGCCGATGTTCATGCTGCTGATCGGCGCCAGCGCCGTGTACTTCCTGCTCGGCGACCTCGAGGAAGCCATCGTGCTCGGCGCCTCGATCGGGGTGGTGGTGCTGATCACCTTCTACCAGGAGCGCAAGAGCGAGCGCGCCATCGAGGCGCTGCGCGACCTGTCCAGCCCGCGGGCGCTGGTGGTCCGCGGCGGCGTCCAGGTGCGCATCGCCGGGCGCGAGGTGGTGCCGGGCGACATCGTTCTGCTGCGCGAAGGCGACCGGGTACCCGCCGATGCGCGCGTGCTCGAGGCGAGCGACCTGTCGGTCGACGAATCGCTGCTCACCGGCGAGTCGGTGGCGGTGCGCAAGCGCGCCGCGGTGGCGGCCGATGCCGGGCCGTTCCCGCCGGGCGGCGACGACCTGCCGTTCGTCTTCTCCGGTGCGCTGGTATCGGCCGGACATGCCACCGTGGAAGTGGTGTCGACCGGGGCCCGCACGCAGCTCGGGTTGATCGGCGGCGCGTTGCGGGACGTTGCCGTGTCGCCGACGCCGCTGCAGCAGGAGACCGCCCGCTTCGTCCGGCAGCTCGCGCTGCTCGGCGCTGCCTTGTGCGTGGTGGTCGTGCTGCTCTCCGCGTTCACCCGCGGCGGCTGGCTGGAAGGGCTGCTGTCAGGGCTCACGCTGGCGATGGCGGTGCTGCCCGAGGAGTTCCCGGTCGTGCTGACCGTGTTCCTCGCGCTCGGTGCATGGCGCATCTCGCGTTCGGGGGTGCTCACCCGGCACATGCCTGCGATCGAGACGCTCGGCGCGGCGACCGTGCTCTGCGTCGACAAGACCGGGACGCTGACGCTCAACCGCATGCAGCTGGCGCGTCTGGCCGCCGCCGATGGCACGCAGGCGCGGGTGGACGATCCGGCCGCGGCGCTTCCGGCGCCGTTGCTGGAGGTGCTCGAGTTCGCGGCGCTGGCGAGCGAACCCGATCCCTTCGACCCGATGGACCGCGCGATCCGCGAAGTCGCGGATGTCGCGCTCGAGGGTACCGGCCAGTTGCACCGCGACTGGAGCCTGGTGCACGAATACTCGCTGTCCAGCGACCTGCTCGCGCATACCCACGGCTGGCGCACGGCCGATGCGGGCCGATTCGTGGTGGCCGCGAAGGGCGCGCCCGAGGCGATCGCCGAACTGTGCCGGCTGTCGCCCGAGGCCTGCGACGCGATGCTCGGCCAGGTCGGCCAGCTCGGCGCCGAAGGGCTGCGCGTGCTGGGCGTGGCGGGTGCGAGGCTGGAGGGCGCTGACTGGCCGGACAGCCAGCGTGGATTCGACTTCCGCTACCTCGGGCTGGTGGCGATGGTCGATCCGTTGCGACCGACCGTCGGCCGGGCCATCGAGGAATGCACGGCCGCCGGCATCCGCGTGGTGATGATCACCGGCGATTATCCGGTCACCGCATCGGCCATCGCGCGTGCCGCCGGCCTGCCGCACGCCGCGGACGTGGTGACCGGTCCGCAGCTCGCGGCGATGTCCGACGTCGAACTGGCGGCGCGGCTGCCGTCGGCCACCGTGTTCGCGCGCATGGTGCCGACCCAGAAGCTGCGCCTGGTGCAGGCATTGTCGGCGTCGGGCGAGGTGGTCGCGATGACCGGCGACGGCGTCAACGATGCGCCTGCCCTGAAGGCAGCGCAGATCGGGATCGCGATGGGGCGGCGGGGCACCGACGTCGCGCGCGAGGCGGCGGACCTGGTGCTGCTCGAGGACGACTTCGACTCCATCGTCAAGACGGTCCGGCTCGGACGCAGGATCTACGACAACATCGAGAACGCCACCGGATACCTGGTGGCCGTGCACATCCCCACTGCGGGCATGGCGGTGCTGCCGCTGCTGGTCGGCTGGCCGATGATGTTCTTCCCGGTGCACATCGTCTTCATCGAGTTCGTCATCGATCCCGCGTGCTCGATCGCCTTCGAGGCCGAACGGGAGGATGAGGGCGTGATGCAGCGCCCGCCGCGTCCGCGGGCACGGCGCCTGTTCGACCGCCGGGCGCTGGGCATCGCCGCCGTGCAGGGTCTCGCGGTGCTGCTGGCGACTGCCGGCGTCTATGGCGCGTTGCTGGCGATCGGGCGGGAAGCCGATGCCGCACGCGCCGCCGCCTTCGCCTGCATCGTGTTCGGCAACCTGGGGCTGATCCTGTGCAACCGCTCGCGCACCGAATCGATCCTGCGGACCTGGCGCCGGCCGAACCGCGCGATGGGCTGGATTTTCGCGGGCACGCTTGCCGGCCTTGCCCTGGTGCTGACGGTGCCTGCGCTGCAGCGGCTGTTCCAGTTCGCGCCGGTCCAGGTTGCGGAGGTCGTCGCAGCGCTGGCGGCGGCGCTTGCCGCGGTCGTCCTGAGCGAGGCGGTGAAGGCCGGCCTGCGCGGCAAGGACGCTGCCCGGGCCTAGCGCACCGCGAGCACCGGCTTGATGTTGAGGCGGCGCATGAGCGTGTCTGCCGCCGCCCTGGCCTCGCGCTCGCCCGCGTAGGGACCGAGATGTACCCGGTGCAGTCCACGCGACTGGTGCACGTGCGCGAGCCTCGCGGCCTCGCCGAGCTCCGGTCGGATGCGGCCCAGGAAGGTCTCTGCATTGCTGCGGTCGGCGAATGCGCCCAGCTGCAGGAACACGCCGGCCGTGTCTGAAGCCAGTGGCAGCG
>JAIENF010000289.1 GCA_019751575.1 Burkholderiales bacterium | reverse complement strand
CGAATCGATCGGAGACCTGCCGCGGGCGATCGCGGCGATCGTGCAGCCCGGCGATGTCGTGCTGACCATGGGCGCCGGCTCGATCGGCGGCGTGCCGGCCCAGTTGCGTGCCCTGCAGCAGGCGGCGGGATGAACATGGCCGAAGCCCTCCATCTCGATCCCGGGCCGTCGTCGCTGCGCGGCGTGCTCCGCACCGGCGTGGCCATGGCCAGGCACGTGAGCTGGCGGGCCGGCGGCAGCGCCGACCGGGTTTACGTGCCGGCGGACCTCGACGACTTCGCTGCGTTCGTGCGGACGATCCCGCAGGGCGAGCCGCTGCTGGTGGTCGGCCTGGGCAGCAACCTGCTGGTGCGCGACCGGGGCTTCCGCGGCACGGTGGTCCTGTTGCACGGCGTGCTGTCGTCGGTTGCACTGTTGCCTGCGTCGACGCCTGGAGAGGCGCCGGTCGACGTGTCTTTCGAGGCCGGCGTGGCCTGCCCGAAGGTCGCGCGCTTCGCGGCCATGCACGGACTGGAAGGCGCGGAGTTCCTGGCCGGCATCCCGGGCACCATGGGCGGTGCGCTCGCGATGAATGCCGGCTGCTACGGTGGCCAGACCTGGGACCGGGTGACGCGGGCCCGGCTGCTCACCCGCGACGGGGAAATCATCGAGCGGATGCCGGATGCCTTCGACGTCGGCTACCGCCATGTCGCGATCGCACGGCCAGGCACGCCCGGGTCCTCGGCAGCGGCCCCGGTACCGGTGCTGGGCGTGGACGCGTGGTTCATCGGTGCCACCCTTCGCCTGGACGCCGGGGACGGTGCGCGTTCCCGCGCACGGATCAAGGAGTTCCCGTCGCGCCGCATCGCGACCCAGCCGCAGCAGCAACCCAACGCAGGCTCCGTGTTCCGCAATCCCAACGGCGACCACGCGGCGCGGCTGATCGAGTCGTGCGGGCTCAAGGGCCTGTCGATCGGCGGTGCCGAGGTATCGGTGCGCCATGCGAATTTCATCGTCAACCGCGGCGGCGCGACTGCGTCCGACATAGAGGCGCTGATCGCTTCGGTACGCGAGCGCGTCCTGCAGCAGACCGGCATCGAACTGGTGCCGGAAGTACGCATCGTGGGAGAGGCATAATGAGCGGCATGGCGAAGTTCGGCAAGGTGGCGGTCCTGCTCGGCGGGCGTAGCGCGGAGCGCGAGATCTCGCTGCTGTCGGGCAATGCAGTGCTGGCGGCGCTGCGTGCCAGCGGCGTCGATGCGCATCCGTTCGATCCGGCCGAGCGCAGCGTGTTCGAACTGGCGGCCGAAGGTTTCGACCGGGCGTTCATCTCGCTGCACGGCCGCTATGGCGAGGACGGCACGGTGCAGGGCGCGCTCGAACTGCTCGGCATCCCGTACACGGGCAGCGGCGTCGCGGCGTCCGCGCTGTCGATGGACAAGCTGCGCACGAAGATGGTCTGGGTCGCCGGTGGCGTGCCCACCCCGGCATGGGAGGTGCTGACCGCCGCGTCCGATCCGGCCGCCGTCGTCGCGAAGGTCGGGCTTCCGATGATCGTGAAGCCGGGCCGCGAGGGATCGACGCTCGGCCTGACGAAGGTGACCGATGTCTCCCAGGTGCGCGCGGCCTGGCAGCACGCGGCCTCGTTCGACCCGCTGGTGCTGGCCGAGGCGTTCATCGCGGGACGCGAACTGACCGCCGGTTTCCTCGGCACCCAGGCGCTGCCGCTGGTCCGCATCGAGGCGCCGCAGGGCAACTACGACTACCAGAACAAGTACTTCAGCGACGAGACCCGCTACCACTGCCCGAGCGGCCTCGATGCGGCGCAGGAGGCGGAGATCCAGGCGCTCACCCTGCGCGCAGCCGCGCTGCTCGGCTGCGAGGGCTGGGGCCGTGCCGACCTGATCCTGCGCGACGACGGCAGCGTGCAGATGCTGGAGATGAACACCTCGCCCGGCATGACCGGCCACAGCCTGGTGCCGATGGCCGCGCGCCAGGCTGGCCTGTCGTTCGAGCAGCTGGTGCTGCGCATCCTGGAGATGGCCCATGTTGGCTGATGCCTGGGACCGGCCTGCGCTGCTCAACGCGGCGGCGAACACGCTGTACGGCATCGCCACGGTGCTCGGGCTCTATTCGCTGTTCTTCCTGGTCATCCACCTGCCGGTGTTCCCGATCAAGGAAGTGCGCGTGCTGGGCGAACTGCAGCACGTGACCCGCGAGCAGATCGAAGCCACGGTGCGCAAGCAGCTCACCGGTAACTTCTTCACCGTCGACATCGCCGGCGCGCGCCAGGCCTTCGAACGCCTGCCCTGGGTGCGCCGGGTGGAAGTGCGCCGGGTGTGGCCGGACGGGCTGCATGTCGTGCTCGACGAGCATGTCGCGATCGCCCGCTGGGGCGACTCCGGGCTGGTCAATTCGCATGGCGAAGTGTTCTCTGCCGCGTCGGATGCAAGGCTGCCGGTGTTCAACGGCCCCCCCGGCAGCGCCGCCGAGATCGCGCGCCGCTATGCCTGGTTCCGCGACGAACTCGCGCGGGTGCGCCAGGCGCCGGCCGAGGTCACGCTGTCGCAGCGCCGTGCCTGGGAGCTGCGCCTGACCAGCGGGCTGCTGCTGAAGCTGGGCCGGGACCAGGTCAACGAGCGGATGGCGACCTTCCTGTCGGTCTACGAGGGCACGGTCGCGCCGGTGTCCACGCGCCTGGACTACGTCGACCTCCGCTACCCCAACGGATTCGCGGTGCGCATCAGCGAGGCGCGCGAAGCCGGGAAAGACAGACGCGGCGATGGCAGGCCGAGCCCGCGCGGCGTCGAACCGAAACCTGTGGAGCGCCGGTCATGAGCAAGATCCGAGACAGCAAGAACCTGATCGTCGGCCTCGACATCGGCACGTCGAAGATCGTGGCGATCGTCGCCGAGGTGAGGCCGGGCGGCGAGCTCGAGATCATCGGCATGGGCCAGCACCCGTCGCGCGGCCTGAAGAAGGGCGTGGTCGTCAACATCGATTCGACCGTGCATTCGATCCAGCGCGCGCTGGAAGAAGCCGAGCTGATGGCCGACTGCAAGATCAAGGATGTCTATGCCGGCATCGCGGGCAGCCACATCAAGAGCTTCAACTCGCATGGCATGGTGGCGATCAAGGACAAGGAAGTCACCCAGACCGACGTCGACCGCGTGATCGAGACGGCCAAGGCGGTGAGCATCCCGAACGACCAGCAGATCCTGCACATCCTGAACCAGGAATTCATCATCGACGGGCAGGAGGACGTGCGCGAGCCGCTGGGCATGAGCGGCGTGCGGCTCGAGGTGAAGGTGCACATCGTCACCGGCGCCGTCTCGGCGGCGCAGAACATCGTCAAGTGCGTTCGCCGCTGCGGCCTCGAGGTCGCGGACCTGATCCTGCAGCCGCTGGCCTCGGCATGGGCGGTGCTGTCGGAGGACGAAAAGGACCTCGGCGTCTGCCTGGTGGACATCGGCGGGGGCACGACCGACATCGCGGTGTTCTCCCAGGGCGCGATCCGCCATACCGCGGTGATCCCGATCGCAGGCGACCAGATCACCAACGACATCGCGATGGCGCTGCGCACCCCGACCAAGGACGCCGAGGACATCAAGGTCCGCTACGGCTGCGCGCTGGCCAAGCTGGCCGATGCGCGCGAAATGGTCGAGGTTCCCGGCGTCGGCGACCGCGGCGCGCGCGAGATGTCGCGCCAGACGCTGGCCGAGGTGATCGAGCCCCGGGTCGAGGAGCTGTACTCGCTGGTGCAGGCCGAGTTGCGCCGCACCGCCTACGAGGAGCTGCTGTCCTCCGGCATCGTGATCACCGGCGGCAGCGCGGCGATGCTCGGCATGGTCGAGCTCGGCGAGGAGGTGTTCCACATGCCGGTGCGCGCCGGCGTTCCGCAGTACGCCGGCGGCCTGTCCGAGGTGGTGCGAAACCCGCGCTTCGCCACTGGCGTCGGCCTGCTGGTGGCAGGGCAGCGGCAGGTGATGCGGATGTCGACGTCTCGCGCCTCGCGCGGGCCGGTCGGCAATGCGCTGGCGAGCCTGAAGGGATGGTTCCAGGGGAATTTCTGAGGCGCCCGCCACGGCGGGCGCCCCGGCAGAAGGTGAAGCAACGCGACGGCAGCACGGCAGCAACGGTATCGGCAGCACTTACATGAGTTCAACCCGGCAAGAGGAGAAATCGATGTTCGAGATTCTCGATTCGTCGAATCAAGAGGCGGTGATCAAGGTGATCGGCGTGGGCGGCTGCGGCGGCAATGCGGTCGACCACATGGTCGTCAGTGGCGTACACGGCGTGGAGTTCATCTGCGCGAACACCGATGCGCAGGCGCTGAAGCGCTGCCAGTCGAAGAACCAGTTGCACCTGGGCAGCGCGCTGACCAAGGGCCTGGGCGCGGGCGCGAACCCCGAAATCGGGCGCCAGGCCGCGCTCGAGGACCGTGAGCGCATCGCCGAGGCGATCCGCGGCGCGGACATGCTGTTCCTGACCGCCGGCATGGGCGGCGGCACCGGCACCGGCGCAGCCCCGGTGGTGGCCGAGATCGCCAAGGAGATGGGCATCCTGACCATCGCCGTGGTGACCAAGCCGTTCACCTTCGAGCGCAAGCGCGTGCGCGTCGCGCAGGAAGGCATCGAGGCGCTGTCGCAGTTCGTCGACTCGCTGATCGTGATCCCGAACGACAAGCTGATGGAAGTGCTTGGCGCCGACGTGACGATGCAGGACGCGTTCAAGGCGGCGAACGAAGTGCTGCACGGCGCGGTCGCCGGCATCGCCGAGATCATCACCCTGCCCGGCATGATCAACGTCGACTTCGCCGACGTGCGCACGGTGATGTCCGAGACCGGCATCGCGATGATGGGTTCGGGCAGCGCTTCCGGCGTCGACCGTGCCAAGATCGCCGCCGAGCAGGCCGTGGCATGCCCGCTGCTGGAGAACATCGACCTGAACAACGCGCGCGGCGTGCTGGTCAACGTGTCCGGCGCGGCGTCCAAGCTGAAGCTGGGCGAGATCCACGAGGTGATGGACACCGTCAGCGAATTCCTCGCCGACGACGCCACCACCATCGTCGGTTCGGTGTTCGACGAAGAGATGGGCGACTCGATCCGCGTCACCATCGTCGCCACCGGACTGGGCAACGCGGTCAACCGCGCACAGCCCAAGGC
>JAIENF010000743.1 GCA_019751575.1 Burkholderiales bacterium | reverse complement strand
GAAGAGGGGCTGCGCTTCGCGATCCGCGAAGGTGGCAAGACCGTTGGCGCGGGTGTCGTCGCCAAAGTGATCGCGTAAGACTTCGAGCAAGCGAGAAATGTCAAACCAGAAAATCAGGATTCGCCTCAAGGCGTTCGACTACCGGCTGATCGATCAGTCGGCGATCGAGATCGTGGACACCGCCAAGCGCACCGGCGCCGTGGTCAAGGGCCCGGTGCCCCTGCCCACCCGCGTCGAGCGCTTCGACGTCCTGCGTTCGCCCCACGTCAACAAGACCTCGCGCGACCAGTTCGAGATCCGTACCCACCTGCGCCTGATGGACATCATCGATCCGACCGACAAGACGGTCGATGCGCTGATGAAGCTGGACCTTCCGGCTGGCGTGGACGTCGAAATCAAGCTCTGATCGCCCAGGCGGCCGGAGCAGCAGCGCGCGGCAAACCGTATCCAGGCAGTTCGCAGCAGAAGCACCAAACCTTCGCCGGTCAATCGTAACCGGCACATGGAGAAACAAGATGAGCATCGGACTCGTCGGCCGCAAGGTCGGCATGACTCGCATCTTCACCGATGACGGAGACTCGGTTCCCGTCACCGTCGTCGATGTCTCGAACAACCGCGTCGCCCAGGTCAAGTCGGTCGAGCGCGACGGCTACTCTGCCGTGCAGGTCGCCTTCGGCTCGCGCCGTGCCAGCCGCGTGATCAAGCCCGCGGCCGGGCATTTCGCCAAGGCCGGCGTGCAGGCCGGCACCGCGCTGAAGGAGTTCCGGCTGGACGCACCGGCCTCGGACGACATCAAGCCGGGTTCGGTGATCGACGTCGACCTGTTCAAGGTCGGCCAGCTGGTCGACGTGTCGGGCACGACCCAGGGCAAGGGTTTCGCCGGTGCGATCAAGCGCCACCACTTCTCGTCCAACCGTGCCAGCCACGGCAACTCGGTCTCGCACAACAGCCCGGGTTCGATCGGCCAGAACCAGGATCCGGGTCGCGTGTTCCCCGGCAAGCGGATGGCCGGCCACCTCGGCGACGTGCGCCGCACGGTGCAGAACCTCGAGATCGTGCGCATCGACGCCGAACGCAAGCTGCTGCTGCTCAAGGGTGCCGTCCCCGGTGCCAAGAATGGCCATCTGATCGTCCGCGCTGCGGTCAAGGCGGGTGCCTGATGGAACTGAAACTCATCGATTCGCAGGGCAATTCGAGCTCGACGCTGGCGGCCAGCGACCAGCTGTTCGCGCGCGAGTTCAACGAGGCGCTGGTGCACCAGGTGGTCGTGGCCTACCAGGCCAACGCCCGCCAGGGGACGCGCGCGCAGAAGGAACGCAGCGACGTCAACAAGAGCACGAAGAAGCCGTGGCGCCAGAAGGGCACCGGCCGCGCCCGTGCAGGCCGCGCGTCCAGCCCGCTGTGGCGTGGCGGCGGCAAGGTGTTCGCGTCGCAGGCCGACGAGAACTTCACCCAGAAGGTGAACCGCAAGATGTATCGCGCCGGCCTGGCGGCGATCCTCTCGCAGCTCGCCCGTGAAGACCGCCTGTGCGTCGTCGACGCCTTCACCGTCGAGTCGCCGAAGACCAAGATGCTGGCCGACAAGGTCAAGGGCATGGGCTTCGACGACGTGCTGATCGTCACCGACCAGCTCGACGAGAACCTGTTCCTGTCCTCGCGCAACCTCTCCTACGTGGGCGTGTTGCGCGTCGAGCAGACCGACCCGCTTTCGCTGTTGCAGTTCGACAAGGTGCTCTTCACCCGGAACGCAATCGCCCGCCTCGAGGAGATCCTCAAGTGAGTCTTCCCGCTACCCGCGAAGAGCGGTTGATGCAGATCCTCCTGGCACCGCTGGTGTCGGAGAAGAGCACGATGGTGGCCGACAAGCACAACCAGATCGTGTTCGAGGTGCTGAAGAACGCGACCAAGCCGGAAATCAAGGCTGCGGTCGAGCTGATGTTCAGCACCAAGGACAAGAAGATCGAAGTCGTATCGGTGCGTACCCTGAACTACGACGGGAAAGAGAAGCGCTTCGGCCGCTTCGTCGGTCGCCGTCGCAGCTGGAAGAAGGCCTACGTGCAGATCAAGGAAGGCCAGGAAATCGTGTTTGCTGGCCTGGAGGCGCGCTGAAATGCTGGTCAAGGTAAAACCCACATCCGCCGGCCGCCGTGCCGTCGTCAAGGTCGTCAATCCCGAGCTGCACAAGGGCGAGCCGTTCGCGCCGCTGCTCGAGAAGCAGATCCAGAACGCCGGGCGCAACAGCAAGGGCCACATCACCACGCGCCACAAGGGTGGTGGCCACAAGCACCACTACCGCGTGATCGATTTCAAGCGCAACAAGGACGGCATCGAGGCAAGGGTCGAACGCCTCGAGTACGACCCGAACCGCAGCGCGAACATCGCCCTGCTGTGCTACGCCGACGGCGAGCGCCGCTACATCATCGCGCCGAACGGCGTGTCGGCGGGCATGAAGCTGATCAGCGGTTCCGAAGCACCGATCAAGGCCGGCAACACGCTGCCGATCCGCAACATCCCGGTCGGCACGACGATCCATTGCATCGAGATGCAGCCCGGCAAGGGCGCGCAGATGGCCCGTTCGGCCGGCGCCTCGGTCCAGCTGCTGGCCCGTGAAAGCAGCTACGCCCAGCTGCGCCTTCGTTCGGGCGAGATCCGCAAGGTTCACGTCGATTGCCGCGCCACCATCGGCGAGGTCGGCAACTCCGAGCACAACCTGCGGTCGATCGGCAAGGCGGGCGCGATGCGCTGGCGCGGCGTGCGTCCGACGGTTCGCGGTGTCGCGATGAACCCGGTCGACCATCCGCACGGCGGTGGCGAGGGCAAGACCGCGGCCGGGCGTCATCCGGTGAGCCCGTGGGGCCAGCTGACCAAGGGCTACAAGACCCGCAAGAACAAGCGCACGAGCAGCATGATCGTGCGGCGGCGCAACTCGACCAAGGGGTAAAACGAGATGGCACGTTCAGTAAAGAAAGGCCCCTTCGTCGATCATCACCTGTTCGGCAAGGTGGAGAAGGCCCGTTCGAACAACGACAAGCGTCCGATCAAGACCTGGTCGCGTCGTTCGACGATCCTCCCGGATTTCGTCGGCCTGACGATCGCGGTGCACAACGGGCGGCAGCACATCCCCGTGTTCGTGTCCGAGAACATGGTCGGCCACAAGCTGGGCGAGTTCGCGCACACGCGCACGTTCAAGGGACACTCTGGCGACCGCAAGGCCGCCAAGGGTCCGGGCAGGTAAGGAGCCATACACATGCAGACCAAGGCCACATTGCGTGGTGTACGCCTCTCGGCACAGAAAGGCCGCCTGGTCGCAGACCAGATCCGCGGCCTGCCGGTCGAGCGCGCGCTCAACCTGCTCACGTTCAGCCCGAAGAAGGGCGCCGTCATCATCAAGAAGGTGCTCGAGTCGGCGATCGCCAACGCCGAGCACAACGACGCGGCGGACATCGACGAGCTGAAGGTCACGCTGATCCACGTCGAGCGCGGCACCAGCCTGAAGCGTTTCATGCCGCGCGCCAAGGGGCGTGCGTCCAGCATCACCAAACCGACCTGCCACGTCTATCTGGCAGTGGGCGACGGCAAGTAGCCGCCGCATCCATAGACTGACCGACAGACGGGGCATAGAGGGTACATATGGGACAGAAGATCCATCCGATCGGCTTTCGGCTCGCGGTCCAGCGCAACTGGACCTCGCGCTGGTACGCCAATCACAAGAATTTCGCCGGCATGCTGGCCGAAGACATCAAGGTGCGCGACTTCCTCAAGAAGAAGCTCGCCCATGCAGCGGTCGGCCGCGTGCTGATCGAGCGTCCTGCACGCGACGCCAAGATCACCATCTTCAGCGCGCGTCCGGGCGTGGTCATCGGCAAGAAGGGCGAGGACATCGAGGCGCTGCGCAGCGCGCTGCGCAAGTTCATGGGGGTGCAGAACGTCCACGTGAACATCGAAGAGATCCGCAAGCCGGAACTCGACGCTCAGCTGATCGCCGACTCGATCTCGTCCCAGCTCGAGAAGCGCATCATGTTCCGCCGCGCGATGAAGCGTGCGATGCAGAACGCGATGCGCCTGGGAGCCCAGGGCATCAAGATCATGAGCTCGGGTCGCCTGAACGGGATCGAGATCGCGCGTCGCGAGTGGTACCGCGAAGGCCGGGTCCCGCTGCATACGCTGCGCGCCGTGATCGAGTACGGCGTTTCGGAAGCCAAGACGACCTATGGTGTCATCGGCATCAAGGTCTGGGTCTACAAGGGCGATGTCCTCGGCAAGAACGAAGTGGCGCCGGAAGTTGCACCGGCTCCCGCGATCGAGCCGGAACGCAAGCCGCGCAAGTCCGGAGTGAGAAATGCTGCAGCCAGCTAGAAGAAAATACCGTAAAGAGCAGAAGGGCCGCAATCGCGGCATCGCCACCCGCGGCAACAAGGTGAGCTTCGGCGAATTCGGCCTGAAGGCGCTCGACCGTGGTCGCCTGACTGCCCGCCAGATCGAAGCCGCCCGTCGGGCGATGACGCGGCACATCAAGCGCGGCGGCCGGATCTGGATCCGGATCTTCCCGGACAAGCCGATCTCGCAGAAGCCTGCAGAGGTCCGCATGGGTAACGGCAAGGGCAACCCCGAGTACTACGTCGCCGAGATCCAGCCGGGCAAGATGCTGTACGAGATGGACGGGGTCGATGAGACGCTGGCCCGCGAGGCATTCCGCCTTGCATCGGCCAAGCTGCCGTTGCGCACGGCATTCGTCGCGCGCCAGGTCGGAGGTTGATATGAATACCAAGGAACTGCGTCAACGCACGACGGCGGAACTGGGCGACGAGGTGAAGAGCCTTCTTCGCGCACAGTTCAACCTGCGCATGCAGCATGCGACCCAGCAGCTGGGCAAGACCAGCGAGCTGCGCAAGGTCAAGCGCGACATCGCGCGCGTGCGCACCATCGCAACCGAACTTGCCAGCACCGGGTCGGCCGCCAAGCCGTCCGGCAAGGCCTGAAACCAATTCCAGGGACAGTTCCCATGACCGAAGCCGAAGCGTCGACCGCACGCGTCCTCACCGGACGCGTGGTCAGCGACAAGATGGACAAGACGGTCACCGTGCTGGTCGAGCGCAAGGTAAAGCACCCGCTCTACGGCAAGGTGATGGTCCGTTC
>JAIENF010000758.1 GCA_019751575.1 Burkholderiales bacterium | reverse complement strand
CAGGCGTGTCGTAGTAGACGCTCGACAACGGCCGGCGCTGCAGGCCGGGCGCCACCCCCGGGTCGGCCAGGATCGCGCGCGCGCGCGCGGCATCCAGCCTGAATCGAAGTTCGGTTTCGATCGCCATCGCGTCGGGCGTCGCGGCGCGGGCCGCGCGCTAGGAACCCGCGCCCGGCGTCGGCGGCTGGGACAGTTCGGCGAGCAGCGCATGCTGGGCCGAATAGGGACGTCCACGCGACGGGGTACGCCTGCGGTACACGCCATCGCCGTTCATCTCCCACGACTGCAGGTTGTCGCGCAGGTAGGGACGCAACGCCTCGGCGATCATCCGGCGCTTCAGGCGCAGGTCGAGGATCGGCACGCAGATCTCGACCCGGCGGAAGAAGTTGCGGCCCATCCAGTCGGCGCTAGACAGGTAGACGTTGTCCTTGCCACCGGCATGGAACCAGAAGATGCGCGAATGCTCGAGGAAGCGGCCGAGGATGGAACGCACCCGGATGTTGTCGGACAGTCCGGGCACGCCCGGGCGCAGCGCGCATATGCCGCGCACGATCAGGTCGATCTTCACGCCGGCCTGCGACGCCTTGTAGAGCGCCTCGATGGTCTCCGGCTCGAGCAGCGCGTTCATCTTGGCGACGATCTGGCCGCGCTTGCCGGCGCGCGCCGCCTTCGCCTCTTCGTTGATCGCGGCGACGATGTTCTGCTGCAGGGTGAACGGCGCCTGCCACAGGTGGTGCAGCCGGCTCGCCTTGCCCAGCCCGGTGAGCTGCTTGAAGGTCTCGTTCACGTCCGAGCAGATCTGCTCGTTGCAGGTGAACAGCCCGAAGTCGGTGTACAGGCCCGCGGTGCGCACATGGTAGTTGCCGGTGGAGACATGCACGTAGCGGCGCAGCTGGCCTTCTTCGCGGCGCACCACCAGCGACATCTTGGCATGCGTCTTGTGGCCCACCACGCCGTAGACGACATGCGCGCCGGCCTGTTCCAGCTTGGACGCCCAGCTGATGTTGGCCTCCTCGTCGAAGCGCGCCAGCAGCTCGACGATCACGGTCACTTCCTTGCCGCTGCGCGCGGCCTGGATGAGCGAATCCATCAACACCGACTCGTTGCCTGTGCGGTAGATGGTCTGCTTGATCGCCACCACCGACGGATCGGCCGCTGCCTGCTGGAGGTAGTTCACCACCGGCGCGAACGACTGGAACGGATGGTGCAGCAGGATGTCGCCGCGGCGGATCGCCTCGAACATGTCGGCGCGCCGCACCAGCGCAGGCGGCACGCCGGCGGTGAACGGCTTGAACATCAGGTCGGGACGGTCGACCCAGTCGGGCACCTGCATCAGGCGCACCAGGTTCACCGGACCCGGTACCCGGTAGATGTCTTCCTCGCCGAGGCCGAACTGCATGCGCAGGAAGGCGGTCATCGCGTCCGAGCAGTTGTCGGCGACCTCGAGGCGCACCGCGTTGCCGAAATGCCGTTGCGGCAGTTCGCCCTGCAGCGCGATGCGCAGGTTCTTCACCTCTTCCTCGTCGACGAACAGGTCGCTGTTGCGGGTGACGCGGAACTGGTAGGAGCCGAGCACCTGCATGCCGGCGAACAGCTCGCGCATGTTCGCGTGCAGCACCGCGGACAGGAAGACGAAACCGTGCGTGCAGCCGGCGATGCGCGACGGCAGCTTGACCACCCGCGGCAGCACCCGCGGCGCCTGCACGATGGCCGCGCCGGACTTGCGGCCGAACGCATCCTTGCCCTCGAGCTCGACCGCGAAGTTGAGCGACTTGTTGAGCACGCGCGGGAACGGATGCGCCGGATCGAGGCCGATCGGCGTCAGCACCGGCATCACTTCCCGGAAGAAGTACGCGCGCACCCATTCCTGCTGTGCCGGCGTCCAGTCGGCGCGGCGCAGGAAGCAGATGCCTTCGGCGGCGAGCTTCGGCAGCAGTTCCTCGTTCAGCAGCCGGTACTGGCGCTCGACCAGTTCGTGCGCGCGCCGCGCGACCAGCGGGAACAGCTCGCGCGGCGGGATGCCGTCGGGCTGCGTGTTCACCGCCCCGAGCGTGATCTGCTCCTTCAGTCCGGCGACCCGGATCTCGAAGAACTCGTCGAGGTTGCTCGACACGATGCACACGAAGCGCAGGCGTTCGAGCAGCGGGTTCTTCGGGTTCTCGGCCTCTTCGAGCACCCGCGCGTTGAACGCGAGCGCACCCAGTTCCCGGTTCAGGAAGTGGTCCGGCGGAGGCAGGCGCTTCTTCTTCACCGCGGCGGTGCTCAAGTGGGGCGCTCGTGCTGGCTGGGGAGCGCGGAGGTTATGTCACTCGCGTTTCAGGCGGATGACAGGGGGGCCGGACCGTCGGGATTCAGGCCGGCGGCGGCACGTAGCCCTGGGCCTCGTCTGCGCCCGAGCCGAAGAAATGCTCTTCCATCTGCGTGGCGAGGTACTTGCGGGCCTTCGGATCGGCCAGGTTCAGCCGGTTCTCGTTGACCAGGCGCTTCTGGTGTTCGAGCCAGAACTGCCAGGCTTCCTTCGACACGTTGTCGTGGATGCGCTGGCCGAGCGGACCGGGATAGGGGGCGAACTCGAGGCCTTCGGCCTCGCGGCCGAGCTTGATGCAATGGACGGTGCGGGGCATGGCTTGGCTCCTTGGACTGCCGAAGATCATTCACCGTCGAGTGTAAGGCCGTCCGGCCTTGACGGACAGCGGCGCCGTCATGACACTGTCGTCCTGCCTGCAGGGCCGGATTTCCGCTGGTGCGCTGCAGCAGCCAGCCGCCTGGGGGACTCCACGATGCGACGATTGCTGATCCGCGGCGCGACACTGCTCACGATGGACCCGACGCTCGGCGACCTCGATGGCGGCGACCTGCTGGTCGAGGGGTCGAAGATCGTCGCCGTCGGCGCGCGCCTCGAGGTCGATGCGTCCGCCGCCGAAGTGGTGGATGCGGAGGGCATGATCGTGCTGCCCGGCTTCGTGAACGCCCATGTGCATCTGTGGGAGCTTCCGCTGCGCGGACTGGGCGGCGACTGGATCAGCCACCGCGACTACCATGGCAACGTCCACCGCAACCTGGCGATGCAGTACGACGCCGACGACGTGCATGTGGCGAACCTGATGGGCGCGCTGAACCAGGTCAACGGCGGCACGACCTGCGTGCTCGACTGGTGCCACGTGGTGCGCGACGCCGGGATGACCGACGCGGCGATCGACGGCATCGCCGCCACCGGGCTGCGCGCGGTGTTCGCGCGCGGCACGCACAAGCCGCCGCCGGATGCCTCGGGCGCGGTCAAGCCCTACTGGGAGACGCCCTATCCGCGCGAGGAACTGGTGCGGCTGCGCGCCGGCCGGCTGGCCAGCGACGATGCACGCATCACGCTCGGCATGGCCACGCTCGGTCCGGACATCGCGACCTATGAAGTCGCGCGCGACGAGATGCGCCTCGCGCGCGAGTTCGGCGTCGTGCATTCCGCCCATACCTGGGGACGGCGCGGCAAGCGGCGCAACGAGGACGGCCTGTGGCGGCTGGCGAAGGAAGGACTGCTCGGCCCCGACCACAACATCGCGCACGGCAACGGGCTGGAGGACGACGAGCTGAAGATGGTGCTCGACCACGGCTGCAGCGTCACCGCGACCGACCTCGCCGAGATGATGAACAGCGAACGCATCGGCATGCTCGGCCGGGTGGCGAAGGCCGGTGGTTCACCGTCGCTCGGCACCGATGTCTGCGTGTACTTCAACAGCGCGATGCTGCTCGAGCTGCGCCATGCGTTCGCGCACCAGCGCGAGGCGGACAACCGCGAACTGGCGGCGCGCGGCGAATGGCCGTCGGAACACCATGCGACCCGCACCCGGGATGCGGTCGAATGGGCGACGCTGGGCGGGGCCAAGGCGTTGCGCCTCGATCACCGGATCGGCTCGCTCACCCCGGGCAAGGAGGCCGACCTGATCATGATCGACACGCGCAGGATGAACGTGTTCCCGGCGCTGCCGGGCGGCGATCCTTACCACGTGGTCGCGCTGTATGCAGAGAACGCGGACATCGACTCGGTGATGGTCGGTGGCGACTGGCTCAAGCGCCAGGGCCGCCTTCTGTTCGATGCCGATGCGCTCGCCGGGCACCAGGCCCGGCTGCTTGAAACGCGCCGTGCGCTGATGTCGCGCGGCGGTTACCGTTACCGACCCGAACTTCCCGGAGGCAGGCCATGATGTCCACACGAACGATGCAGGCGACGTCCAGCGTGGTGCCCGGCGCAGTACCCGTTATCGCGCTGGCGCTGATGGCGGCACTGGCCGCGCCGGACGCCAGCGCACAGCGCGGCCAGTGGCCCGACCGTCCGATCCGCCAGATCCATGGCTTCACCGCCGGCGGCAACGTCGACCTGCAGGCGCGCATCGTCGGCGCCGGCCTGTCCGACGAGACCGGGCAGCCAGTGGTGATCGACATGCGACCGGGTGCAGGCGGCACGCTGGCCGCGTCGATCGTGGCCAAGGCCGCGCCCGACGGCTACACCCTGTTCTCGATGGCTGCAGGCCACGCCACCGCGCCGGCGATGTACTCGAAGCTGCCCTATGACGCCGTGAACGACTTCACCATGCTCACGCTGGTGAGCAGCGCGCCCTACCTCGTCGCGGTCGGCCCGGCGTCCAAGGTGAAGACGCTGCAGGAACTGGTGGCCGCCGCGCGCCAGGATCCAGGCAAGCTGCTGTTCGCGACCGCCGGCGTCGGCACCGGCATGTACCTGGTGGCCGAACGGTTCCAGTCGCAGACGAAGACCAAGCTCGGCCATGTCGCCTACAAGGGCGGCACCAGCACCCCGATGGCCGTCGCCCAGGGCGAGGTACCGATGATGTTCGGCACCTTCGCCGAGGTGCGGCCGCACCTGGACAGCGGACGGCTGCGCGTGATCGGCGTCACCTCCGCGAAGCGCTGGGACCGCTTCCCGGACGCACCCACCTTCGCCGAATCGGTCGCCCCCGGTTTCGAGGCCCGCGGCTGGCAGGCGATGGCCGCACCCGGCGGCATGGCACCGGCGCTGGTGAAGCAGATCGAAGCCATGCTGCACAAGGTCCTGCGCCGCCCGGACGTGGCGCAGAAGATCCTCGAGGTCGGCACCCCGGTCGAGATCATGGCCG